>JBIIVZ010000004.1:0-19824 GCA_044339175.1 Roseateles sp. | reverse complement strand
AGCTGCTGACCCATGTGCGTGACCTGATGCGCGCCGGCCCCGAGCTGCCGCGCGTCAAGCCGAGCACGCCGTTCACCGAAATGATGCGCGAGATGTCGGCCAAGGCGCTGGGCGTGGCCATCGTCGTTGGCGCTGACGATCAAGTCGAAGGGATTTTTACCGACGGCGACCTGCGCCGCTTGGTCGAGCGGGGTCAGGACTTGCGCGCGCTGAGTGCGGCCGATGTGGCCTCGGCCAAGCCGCGCACCGTCGCACCCGACGCGCTGGCGGTGGACGCCGCCGACCTGATGGAGGCCGCCCGCATCACCGTGGTGCTGGTGGTGGACACTGAGAAGCGGTTGCTGGGCGCCATCACCATCAACGATCTGATGCGTGCCAAGGTCATCTGATGCAAGCCGCCCTGCGTTTTGCACCGGAATTGCTGTTGTTGGCCCAGGGCAGTAGCCTGGGCCTGAAGGCCGCCATCTTTGATGTGGACGGCGTGCTGACCGATGGTCGCATCTACATTGGCGAGCAGGGCGAGGCCTTCAAGGCCTTCTCCACGCTCGACGGCCACGGTCTGAAGCTGCTCGATCAGGGCGGCATCACGCCCATCATCATTACTGGGCGCGACTCACCGGCCGTACGTCGGCGCGTCGCCGATCTGGGCTTGCGCCATGCGGTCTACGGTGCCAAGGACAAGCTGGCTGTGGCGCAGCCGCTGCTCGATCAACTGGGCTTGCAATGGGCGCAAGTCGCGGCGATGGGGGACGACTGGCCCGACCTGCCGCTGCTGACCCGGGCCGGCTTTGCCTGCGCACCGGCCCAGGCCCATGCGGAGGTGAAAGCGGTAGCGCATTACGTCACCACCGCCGCCGGTGGCCATGGTGCAGCGCGTGAATGCTGCGACCTGATGCTGCAAGCTTGTGGCCGTTACGCCCAGTTGCTGAACAGTCAGCTGGATACGCTCGACGGCGGAGCGGCCTGATGGCGGCCCTGGCACCAGCATCGTCAAGCGTCGGCGCGCCGCGCCCGGTGACGCCCTGGATCTGGCGCGTGCAGGCGCTGTTGTCGGCCTATCTGCCGCTGCTGCTGATGGCCTTTCTGGCCAGCGGCACTTGGTGGCTGGTGAAGAACACGCCGATCGCCGAAGGCCCGATGGTGGCCGTGCCGCCGCGCCATCTGCCCGACTACGAGATGAAGAACTTCGAGCTGCAGCGGGTAGGCAAAGACGGCCGGCTGCGGGTCCAGATCGAGGGTACGGCGCTGCGCCATTACCCCGACACCGACACGCTGGAGATCGACGGCATTCGCGTGCGCGCCATCGGTGCCGACGGCAGCCTGACGCTGTCCACCGCACGCCGCGCCCTGGCCAACGCCGATGCCACCGACCTGCGACTGAGCGGCGACGTGCTGGTGCAGCAATTCGCCGTCAACGCCCAAGGCGAGCCGCTGGCAAAACCCAAGCTCGAGGTGCGTGGACAGTTCCTGCAAGCGCTGAGCAACAGCGAGCAACTGCGCTCGCACCTGCCGGTTCAATTGAATTACAGCGGTGGCACCGTGCAGGCGCTGGGCTTCGAGTACGACCATTTGCGCGGCCTGCTGAGCTTGACCGGCCACACCACCGGGCGCTTCGATGCCCCCGTCAAAAAAGCGAGTTCCAAGTGACAGAACTGGTCTACATCACCGGCGCTTCCAGCGGCATCGGGCAAGCGCTGGCGTGTCACTACTACCGCGCCGGTTGGCGTGTGGCTCTGGTGGCCCGGCGCACCGCTGAAATGCATGAGTGGGCCAAAACCAAGCAATTGGACCCGCAGCGTTACGCCGTTTATGAAGCCGATGTGCGCGATGTGGAAACCATCATCCGGGCCGGCCAGCAATGCATGGCCGCCCAAGGCCTGCCCACTGTGGTGATCGCCAATGCCGGCATCAGCGTCGGCATCGACAGCGCCATCAGCGAAGACCTGGAAGTGATGCGGCGGGTCTATGCCACCAACAACATCGGCCTGGCCGCCACCTTCCAGCCCTTCATCACGCCGATGCTGGAGCGCGGCAGCGGGGCGCTGGTGGGCATTGCCAGCGTGGCGGGCATACGCGGCTTGCCGGGCCATGCCGCTTATTGCTCCAGCAAGGCGGCCGTCATCAGCTATTGCGAAAGCCTGCGCGGCGAATGCCGGCCGTTTGGCGTCAAGGTGGTGACGATTGCGCCGGGTTATATCGACACGCCGCTGACCCGCCAGAACCGCTACGACATGCCCTTCCTGATGCAGCCGGACGACTTTGCCGCCAGCGCTTTCAAGGCGATCGCTGCCGGGGCGAGCTTTCGCGTCATTCCCTGGCAGATGGGCTGGGTGGCGCGCATTCTGCGGCTGCTGCCCAACGCGCTGTTTGATCGTCTGCTCAGTGGCCGGCCCAGAAAGCACCGGCAGGCCGAGTAAATAGGGGGCCTGAGCCAATACCGTTCGCTCAGCCAAAAAACCGTATTACCGATCGTCCTGAGCCTGTCGAAGGACTCTCCCCGCTTCCGACAACCCTTCGACAAGCTCAGGGCGAACGGGCTCTTTCCGAACAGGATTGAGTCGGAGCCTGCATGAGTGGGAGTGGCGATCGGGCATAGAAAAAGGCACCCGAAGGTGCCTTTTTTTGTACGAGAGTCAGGGCTGATTAATAGCCGCCGCCACCCGAACGGCCACCACCGCCGCCGCCGCCGCCGTAGCCGCCGCCACCGCCGGAACGGCCACCGCCGCCACCGCCGTAACCGCCGCCACCACCACTGCCGCCGCCGCCGAAGCCGCCGCCGCCTGAACGGCCACCGCCGCCGCCGCCGAAGCCGCCGCCACCGCCGCTAGGACGGCCACCGCCGCCACCACCGCCGCCGTAACCACCGCCACCACCGCCGCCGCCGAAGCCGCCGCCACCTGAACGACCGCCGCCGCCGCCGAAGCCGCCCGGACGCTCTTCACGAGGACGAGCTTCGTTGACTACGATGGCCCGGCCGTCGACGTCTTGACCGTTCATGCCGTTGATGGCGCTTTGCGCCTCAGCGTCAGAGCCCATTTCCACAAAGCCGAAGCCCTTGGAACGGCCAGTGTCACGGTCCATCATGACTTTTGCAGAAGTCACTTGACCAAATTGCGAGAACGCTTCTTGCAATGTCTCGTCACGCACGCTGTAGGCAAGATTGCCGACGTAAAGCTTGTTTCCCATGGGGAAGCCCTTTCAAATACCAAAAAAACCATGTGGAGCTTCAACCCATCGTGAACCATTCAAGCGAAGGCGCGGCTTCCAAACACAGGTACACGATTATGGGTGATCGGTCTAACCGTGCACGCGAACTCAGGTCTAAATGTTGTTTTTTGGAGTTAGAAAAAACCCTAGCGCTTGAGCGGTGCGAACTGCGGCTCTGGCGTCTCGCGGCTTGGCAAGACCGCCGCAAGGCGGCCACTCAGGGGCGCTGGCTATGATCGCCGCCATGCCCCAAAAACTCTCTCTCCACGCCCTCAACCGGGTCTTCGCCAGCTTGGACGCGCCGCGCAACGGCCAGGCGTTCTATGCCTTGTTGAGCAGTTTTTGCTTGGCCGGTTTGATGCTGGCCTCGGCCGAATCGGCGTTGGCCCGCAGCGACACGCTGTGGGGCGTGGTCTGGGCGGCCTTGGGCTTGATCAGCGCCTTTTTGGGCGTCAACACCACCGGCATGCTGTTGATGGATCAAGCGCGCGGCCGGCCGGTGCGCGATGTGGTGGACGCGTTCAACAGCGCCCTGCGCAGCGCACCGAAGATTTTGCTGTGTCTGCTGCTGTTGTTGCTGGCCGTGGCGCTGGCGCTGGGTGCCTTGCTGGGCTTGTTGTGGTTGGTGCGGCTGCCCTGGGTCGGCGCGCCGCTATTCGTGTTGCTGGTGCCGGTGGGTGTGGTGTTCCTGGGCGTGACGGCCTTCAGCGGCTTGGTGTTGGTGGGGCCGCTGACCGGGCCTTCGGTGTGGGCCGGCAACAGCGCGCTGAAGACGGCGCGGATGTTGCTGCGGCAGTTGCGCCACGGCGCGCTGGAGGCGGCGGCCTTGATGGCGGCGGTGTTTCTGGTGACCGGCCTGGTCAGCGCGGCCGTCAGCTTCGTGGTCATCACCGGCGGGCGGGCGCTGGCCTTTTTGACGGTCTGGCTGCTCGGCATCGACGTACCGGCGCAGCAATTGATGGCCGGGCTGTTCGGCTACGGTTTGCGCAGCATGGGGGCGGCCGGTGCGCCGGTGGTCGCCACCCCGCTGGGCATGGCCGCCCTGGTCGGCGGCGGCGCGGTGTTTGCCGTGGCGCTGGTCTTGCCCACGCTAGTTTATTTGCGCGGCTGCTGTGCCGCCTACCTGGCTCTGCAGGACGCGTCATCTGACGACGCCTCGCTGTGACGGAGCGCTTGGCTTTGCCAACGGTGCCCAATTTGGCCAATTTGCCGGAGCTGAGGATTGCCAGCCTGGTGCCCAGCATCACCGAGCTGCTGATCGCACTGGGCTTGCGGCCCTATTTGGTGGCGCGCACCGGTTATTGCATTCATCCGGCCGAGGCGGTGCGCGAGGTGCCCAAGGTCGGCGGCACCAAGGACGTGAACTTGGCCAAGCTGCGCCGCGTGGCACCGACGCATGTGATCGTCAACGTGGACGAAAACCGGCTCGAGACGGTGGCTGCGCTGCGCGAGTTTGTGCCCCATATCGTCGTCACCCATCCGCAAGGGCCGGCCGACAACCGGCAGTTGCTGGCCCAGATGCTGGACTGTTTTGGCGCGGTGCCGGGTGTGGCCGAGCGCTGTGCCGCGCTGACGGCCGAGCTGGAGCAGGCCTTGCAGCGCTGCCGCAGCCAGGCTTGGCCAGCGCAACGCGTGCTCTATCTGATCTGGCGTGAGCCTTGGATGACGGTGGCGCGCGATACCTACATCGCCCGCATGCTGGCCGAAGTGGGCTGGCAAAGCTGGCCGGCGGTGGAGGGCGGGGCCAGCGGGGCTGGGCGCTATCCGGCGCTGCAAGGCGATGAGCCCTGGCTGCCTGGCATTGACAAGGTCTTGCTCAGCACCGAACCGTATAGCTTCAACGCGACGCATCTGGCGCTGGCACAAGCGCTGTGCCCGGCCGCTTCGGTGCAATTGATCGATGGCGAGTTGCTGAGCTGGTATGGCCCGCGTGTCTCGGCGGGGTTGGACTATCTGCGCGGGCTGGCTGGAACGGGCCAGCCGGACTGAACCCTGCGGGTTTTTGGGGAGACGCCGCAGCGGCGCAGGTTTCGATCCCGCCCCACAATCCGCATCTATGGAAATTTACAAACCCCTCGTCGCCTTGCTCGCCATCGTCAATCCGGTCGGTGTCGTGCCATTTTTCATCCACTTCACTGGCAACCTGACGCGGGCGCAACGCCGTCACACGATTGGCGTCAGCTCGTTCACCGCCTTTGTCGTCATCGCCACGAGTGCGCTGTTCGGCTTGAAAGTGATCGAGTTCTTCGGCATTTCGCTGGCTTCCTTCCAGGTGGGCGGAGGCACGCTGCTGTTGATCAGCTCGCTGCAAATGCTGAACGCCAAACCGGCCGAAGTGCAGTCCGACAACGTCTCGGACGCCGCCAGCAAGGCCGATGTCGGGGCCAGCATCGCCGTCGTGCCGCTGACCATTCCGTTGCTGACCGGCCCGGCGACGATTTCCACCATGGTCATTTACGCTGAGAAAACCCACTACTGGTGGGAGTTGGCCGTGCTGGTCGGTTACGGCGTGGTGGTCGGCTTGGTCACCTACGCGGTGTTTTCTGCTTCGGGCAAGATTTCGCGCGCCCTGGGGCAGACCGGCATCAACATCATGACCCGCCTGATGGGCCTGATCCTGGCGGCGCTGGCCGTTGAACTGCTGGCCGACGGCTTGATCAAACTGTTCCCGGTGCTCGGCAGCCACCTGATCCGCTGATCCTGCGGCAACGCTGCAACGTTGTGGCGCGGCAAGCGGCGCGCAAGCTTGGCGTTGCAAAATTATAAAAAGACCAAGGATCCCCGAGACATGTTCGACTACATCATCGTCGGTGCCGGTACCGCCGGTTGCCTGCTGGCCAACCGCCTGTCCGCCGACCCAAGCAAGCGCGTGCTGCTTTTGGAAGCAGGCGGCAAAGACGATTACCACTGGATCCACATCCCGGTCGGTTATCTCTACTGCATCGGCAACCCGCGCACCGATTGGCTCTACCAAACCGAGGCCGAAGCCGGCTTGAACGGCCGCAGCCTGCGCTACCCGCGCGGCAAGGTGCTGGGCGGCAGCTCCAGCATCAACGGCATGATCTATATGCGCGGCCAGTCGCGTGACTACGACGGCTGGGCCGCCGCCACGGCCGACGCCGCCTGGAACTGGGATGCCAGCCTGCCCTACTTCAAAAAGCACGAGAACCATTGGCGGCTTGATGACGTCAAGGACCAAGCCGCCGCCGCCGTGCCGAACGCGTTCAAGGCCGCCCACGGCCACGGCGGTGAATGGCGGGTCGAGCGGCAGCGCTTGCGCTGGGATGTGCTGGATGCCTTTGCCCAGGCCGCCACTCAAGCCGGCATCCCCGCCACCGACGACTTCAACCAGGGCACGAATGAAGGTGTCGGCTATTTCGAGGTCAATCAAAAAGCCGGCTTGCGCTGGAACACGGCCAAGGCCTTTTTGCGTCCCATCTGCTATGCCCGCAGCAACTTCGAGCTGTGGACCGGGGCCAACGTTCAGCAACTGACGCTGGAGCGCGTGGACGGGCAATTGCGCTGCACCGGTGCCCAGGTGCTGACACCGAACCGCTTGGAGCAAGTCAAGCTGAACCCGGGCGGTGAACTGCTGCTGGCGGCCGGTGCGATTGGCTCGCCGCAAATTTTGCAACTGTCGGGCCTGGGCCCGGCCGCGCTGTTGCAACAGCACGGCATCACCGTGCAGCAGCATCTGCCCGGCGTGGGCGGCAATTTGCAGGACCATTTGCAGATTCGCGCGGTCTTCAAGGTGGAGGGCACAAAGACGCTAAACACGCTGGCCAACAGCTTGTGGGGCAAGGCCATGATCGGCCTGGAATACGCGCTCAAGCGCAGCGGGCCGATGAGCATGGCACCGTCGCAACTGGGTGCTTTTGCGCGCAGCGGGCCGGACAAGGCCTGGCCCGATCTGGAATATCACGTGCAGCCGTTGTCGCTCGACGCTTTTGGCGAACCGCTGCACGGCTTCAACGCCTTCACCGCCAGCGTCTGCAACCTGAACCCGAGCAGCCGCGGCACGGTGCAGATCCGCTCCAGTGATGCGAGCCAAGCCCCGGCGATTGCGCCGAACTACCTCAGCACCGAGGAAGACCGCAGCATCGCCGCCGCCAGCTTGCGCTTGACTCGCCGCATCGTCGCGCAGCCAGCGCTGGCTGCGTTCAAACCGCAGGAATACAAGCCGGGCCCGCAGTTCGAGAGCGACGAAGACCTGGCGCGCTTGGCCGGCGACATCGCCACCACCATCTTTCACCCGGTCGGCACTTGCAAGATGGGCCGCGCCGATGACGACACGGCCGTGGTGGACAGCCATTTGCGCGTGCGCGGCGTGGCCGGTCTGCGCGTCGTCGACGCCAGCGTGATGCCCACCATCACCAGCGGCAACACCAATTCACCGACGCTGATGATTGCCGAGCGCGCCGCCGCCTGGTTGATCGCGGGGGATTGAGCAGTGGCGGGACTCAAGCCAACGCTGCCAGTTCAACCAATAACCCGTATCACCGATCGTCCAGGGCCTGTCGAAGGACTCTCCCCGCTTCCGACCACCCTTCGACAAGCTCAGGGCGAACGGTTTTTCGTTGAAGAGAATTGGGACTAAAGCCCGCCCCTCGACGCACAGGGCGGGCCGAATTCAGTCGCTTGCACTGCTGAAACGCTGCTCCAAGTAAGCCAACAACGTCCGTATCGTCTGCGCCTCGCCGCCGACCGGGCGGCCCGGGCGGGCGGCATCGTTCCAGGCAAACAGGTCGATGTGCAGCCAGTCCTGATTTTCAGGCACGAAATACTCCAGGAACAGGGCTGCCGTGATGGCACCGCCCAGCGGCGTGCGGCCGGTGTTGACGATGTCACCGATCGAGCTTTCGATATTGACCTGGTACGGGGCCCACAGCGGCATATGCCACAGCGGGTCGTCCAGCTTCATCCCCAGATCGACCAGATCGCGGGCGGTGTCGAAATGCTTGCTGAACAGCGCCGGCAGTTGTGCGCCCAACGCCACCCGTGCCGCGCCGGTCAGCGTGGCCAGGTCGATGATCAGCTCGGGCCGGCCTTCTGAGGCGTAGGCCAAGGCGTCGCTCAACACCACACGGCCTTCGGCGTCGGTGTTGCCGATTTCGATGTGCAGGCCCTTGCGCGTGGCGATCACGTCGCCGGGCCGGTAGGCGTTGCCGGCAATCGAGTTTTCCACCGCTGGAATCAGCACTTGCAGACGGACCGGCAGCTTGAAGGCCATGATCAGCGCGGCCAGCCCAAGCGCGTTGGCGGCGCCGCCCATGTCCTTTTTCATCTGGCGCATGCCGTCGCCGCCCTTGATGTTGAGGCCGCCGGTGTCGAAGCAAACGCCCTTGCCGACCAGAGTCAGCAACGGTGCGCCCGCCTTGCCCCAGGTGATTTCAATCAAGCGCGGCGCGCGTGTGGAGGCGCGGCCGACAGCATGGATGGCCGGGAAGTTCTGCTTCAGCAGGTCGTCGCCGACGATTTGCTTGAACTTGGCCCCATGCTGCAGCGCCACCATTTGTGCGGCCTGTGCCAGCTCTTCGGGGCCCATGTGCTCGGCCGGCGTGTTGACCAGATCACGGGTGGCGGCGATGGCCGTGGCCAGGGCGAGACCGCGTTGCGCCGCCGGGCAGGGCGGCAGCAGCAACTCGGCCGGGGCGCGTTTGCGCGGTTTGTACAGGTCGAACTGATAGGCCCCCAGCTCCCAGGACAAGGCCGCTTGTTCGGGCGACAGAGTCAGGCCGTCATCGGCCAAGCGGTAGTTGCCCGGTGGCAAGGCCAGCGGCAAGGCCGACAAGGCGAACGGATGGCTGGCGTGGGCGACACCGGCAAACACCTGGCCGAGCCGGCCGTCGGCGGCGGGCACCAGCGCATGGCTGTCCGCTGCGCCGGTGAAGTTCATGGCGGCCAGCCAGTGGCGGGTCGGTTCGGGCAGGGTGGTGGCCAGCACTTGGAAGGCTGCGCGATCGACCACGGTGATGGCAATGGCGCTGTTGAAGGCGAGTGCTTGGGCGCGGCTGCTGGCGCTGGCGCGCGCTGTGGCGGGTTTCAATAATTGAACAGTCATCTTGCTCTCGTCTTGGTGCTCTGGAAGCGCTTGATTGTCCTCCCCAGGGCAGAGCGGCCTTTTCAGGCCTGGCTTTGCAGTCGGATCAACAGCGCTTGTGCGGCAGGGTCGGCAATGCCGGCTGCGCTGGCGGTTTTCAAGATCGAGCCCAGCAGCCGCTCGGCGCTGGCCTGCTGCGGCAGCACCGGGCCGATGAAGCGCAGCTGCGTGCCGCAACCGATCAGCAGCGTTGGGAAGGTCTCCACCTCCAGCTCGCCGATCAGCTCGGCCTCGTCTTCGATATCGACCCAGACCCAGCGACAGTCCGGGTGCTGCGCCTGCAGCGCCGCAAACACCGGCCGATAGTCGTCGCAGGTGCGGCACCAAGCGGCGCACAAGCAGGCCACCAGGGTCGCGGTGGTGGGGTGGGCTTGTTGCGCAAGATGGGGAACAGTCATGTCGCCAAGCTTAACGACAAAGCGCGCCGTGACTTTTTGGGCGCTCCGCGACAACCTTGCTGCAGCGGGGTTGAAGAATTGTTGCTGCCGCTGTCAACCAGGCCAAATTGGCCTGCGTTATGCGTGTAACCGGCCAAAAAGTGAAATCAGGTCGTTGATCGGTGCCACCAAGAGTTACCCAAACCCGGCACCCAAACCCGGCACTCCAGCCAAGGCAAAAAGCCATGAAAACTCAGCAGCATTCAGAACAGCAACAACGTCGCATTCCCTGCCCTGACTCGCAAGGCGGGATCAGCAGCCAAGGCGACAAGGGTCGCAAGCACGAAGCCTTCGAGTCCGGCAGCTTTGGTTGCGACCGCCGCAGCGTCGCCCGCGCCATGCGCTTCGACCGCAAGCGCTGAGATCGTTCACTGCACCGTGTCGGCCTGAACGGCCAGCGGTGCCAGCAACAGCGCTAAATCCTGCGACGTGAACTTGGTCAATTCGGCCGTGTCATGGCCCAGCACCCCATCCGCCAGCGCCTGTTTGCGCGCTTGCAACTCCAGCATCCGCTCTTCGATGCTGCCAGCCACCACCAATTTGTAGACGAATACCGGCTTGTGCTGGCCGATGCGGTGCGCCCGTGCGCTGGCTTGCGCCTCGACAGCCGGGTTCCACCACGGGTCAACGTGGATGACGGTGTCCGCCGCCGTCAGGTTCAGGCCCACGCCACCGGCCTTCAAGCTGACCAGCATCAGCGCCACCTCCTCCTGGCTCTGAAAGCGCCGCACGATGTCGGCGCGCTGTGCCACCGGCGTAGCTCCGGTCAGGCTCAAGAACGGCAAGCCCAGTCCCTGCAATTGCGCGGCAATCAGCCCCAGCATTTCGGTGAATTGCGAGAACACCAGCACCCGGTGGCCCTCGGCCAGCAGCTCGGGCAGCATCTCGCCGAGCAGCTCCAACTTGGCGCGCTCCATCTCGGGCGGCATTTCCACACCCTTGACCAGCGCCGGGTCGCAGCAGACCTGCCGCAGCTTCAGCAGCGCATCGAGCACCGAGATTTGTGCGGCGGCAAAGCCGCGCCTCGCCAGCACGCGCCGCACTTGCGTGTCGGCCGCCACCCGCACGCTTTCATACAAATCGCGCTGCTGGCCGTACAGCTGCACGCGCCGCGTCACCGTGGTCAGCGCGGGCAACTCGGTCGCCACGTCTTCCTTGCGGCGGCGCAGGATGAAGGGCCGCACCCGCTGCGCCAGCAACTGCGCACGCAGGCTTTCGCCGTTTGTTTCAATCGGTTTGCGCCAAAGCCGCTGGAAGCTGCGCGCATCGCCCAGAAAGCCCGGCATCAAGAAGTCGAACTGCGCCCACAACTCGCCCAGATGGTTTTCCAGCGGCGTGCCGGTCAGGCAGAGCCGGTGGCGGGCTTGCAAGCGCCGCACCGCCTTGGCCGCCCGGCCGTCGGCGTTTTTGACGGTTTGCGCCTCGTCCAGAATCAGCAGATGCCAGGGCTGCGCGGCCAGCGCCGTGATGTCGCGCCACAGCAGCGGGTAGGTCGACAAGACCAGATCGAACTGCGCCAGCCGCTGAAAGTCCGCTGCCCGCCCCGGGCCTTGCAAAACCAGCACGCGCAGCTGCGGTGTGACCCGCTGCGCCTCGGCCAGCCAGTTGAACAGCAACGAGGTCGGCAGCACCGCAAGAGCGGGCCGGTCCAGGCGGCCGGCTTGCTTTTCCAGCAGCAAATGGGCCAGCGCCTGCGCTGTCTTGCCCAAGCCCATGTCGTCGGCCAAGATGCCGGCCAGCCCCTGTTCGCGCAGGTATTGCAGCCAAGCGAGGCCGCTCAATTGATAGGGCCGCAGCGTCAGCCCCAAGCCCGCCGGCGCGGCGACCGGCGGCGGCGTGCCGGCGGCCAGCAACTTGTGAGCCATTTGGCGCAGCCCGTCGTCGCCGTGGATTTGCCAACCGGCCTGATCGTCCAGGCCCAGCAGGCGGCTGGCGTCCCAATCGTTCAGGCGCAGCGGGCCTTGCGTGCGCTTCGGGTCGGTCAGCAAATCGATCATCGCGCCGAGGATCGCCTTCAGCGTGGCGGCCGGTGCCTCGATGCGGCGCCCGCCCGGCGCATGCAGCAGCACGACCGCGTCGTCGTCGATCAGCGCAATTTCCTCGGCCTTCAGCCAGCGGGCGTCGCGGCGCAGCAGGTCGGCAATCATCGGTGCCAAGTCCAGGCTTTCGCCCTCGATCTCCACACCCAAGCTGAGCAGCCAAGAGCCCTCGCGCGCCGGCAGCCCCAGCTTCTGGATGCTCAGCTTCCAGGCCTCGGCCGCCACCGGCCGGTGGGCAAAGCCGGGGCAAACGACGAGCGCCCAGCCCTTGGCTTGCAAATCGGGCACTTGCTCCAGCCAGAAAGCGCCGAAAAACTCCTCCTGCAACAGCGTCCACAACTGCTCGTGTTCACCGGCCAGCGGTGGGCTGCGCCACTGCAAGGCCTGGTCATCCAGCGGCAGCAAGCCCAAGCCCCAGAGCTGATCGCGGGCCTCGGCCTCGGCCGACAGGTCGCGCGCCAGCCAGCGCGACCCGACCGCTTGCAGCACCGGCGGGCGGCTGTTCAGGATGGAGCGCGGTGCCGGGGTGTCCAGCGTCAGCCCGTCGGCACCGCGGTAAGTCCAGTCGATTTGGGCCACGGTGACGGCATCGCCGCGCGGCCCCAGTCGGCCGTTCGGTACCAGCCCGAGCAGGCCGTCGCCCCGGCTCAAGGTGCGCAGCGTCAGGCGCGGCCGGAAGCGGGCCGTCTCGCCTTCGGTCAAATTTACGGGTGCTGCAGCCGCCGCGGGCGCAGGCGGGGGCGGCGCATCGCTGAGCAGCAAATCCATCAGCTGGGCGGCATCGGCATCCGGCAGGCGCGGCAGTTGTTTGAGCTCGTCGCGGCTCGCCTTGCGGCGCAGTGCGGCCACCCAGGCTTGCAAGGTGCTGGCGCGCTTGGGCGCATCGGCTTCGAGCTGCAAGCGCAGCATCACGGCGGCAGCGTGCTCACAAAAATGCTGGACGCGGCAGCTGCACAGGGCGCTGTAATGCGCCCGGCCGTCCGGCCTCAACACGCCTTGCAGGGCCAGTTCGAAGATTTGCTCGCCGCCACCGCGCACGCGGGCGCTGGCACCTTGGCCGTCTTGTTGCAGCTCCAGAATCTGCGCTTGCAAGACGCGTCCACGCTGCAAGCGGCCGCGCTCGAACAGCTGCTGCAGCTGCGCTTCTTCCGGCGGCCACAGGCGCGGAATCGATGGCGGGAGAGGTGCCGGGGCGGGTAGGGCAGGCAGGGCGGGCATGCGGCGCATTGTCCTTGTTGGGCCGCTGGCGCTGCTTTGACGGCTTTTGCGGTTTGCCATTGCTGCTCCGGATGCTGGCAAACTGCGGCATGAAATTCTTCAAACGAATGGTGTGGGTGCTGCTGATCGGTTCGACTGCGGTCGTGGTGCTGGCGCTGCTGCTCGGCCTGCAAGGGCAGGCGCTGGTCGCACCCACTGCCGACTTGGTGGCCGGGGACATTCAGCAGGCCAAGGACTTTTTGCGCCGCAACGACCCGCGGCGGGGTGGCTTGGGGTCCAGCCGTGAAGTTTTCATCCACCAGGACGAGTTGAATTTATTGCTCGGCCAATTGGCCCAACGCTACGGCGGTGGGGCTGCCTCGGTGCAGTTGAAGCCCGGCTCGGCGGCCTTGCAAGCGAGTGTCAAGTTGGCCAGCCTGGCGAGTCACAATTTTTGGATCAATATCGACAGCCGCTTGCGCGAGACCGCGGCCTTGCCCGAAGTTGACCGGCTGCGCGTCGGCCATCTGCCGCTGCCGGCTTGGGCGGCCAATTGGTTGTTGCACCGCTTGTTGACGAAGGCATCGGCCCAGACCGAGGGGCAATTGGCGACCGGTCTGATCACGCAGATCGAGCAGGTGCGCTTTGGTACGCAGCAGCTGAACCTGGCTTATCAGTGGCGACCCGACAGCCTGCAGCGCGTGCTGGCTAATTTCTGGCCGACCGCCGAGCAGCAGCGTGTCAACAGCTATGACCGCCGCTTGGCGACGCTGGCGCAGGCGTACGCACCGGGCTCGGCCGTCTCGCTGGCCGTGTTGCTGCCGCCGATGTTCGAGTTGGCCCGCCAGCGCAGCGCGCTGCCCGGCAGCGATGCAGTGGCCGAAAACCGCGCCGCGATCTTGACGCTGGCGCTGCATGCCAGCGGGCAAAGCTGGGGGCTGCTGATGCCGGCCGCCCGAGCTTGGCCGCGCGCCACGCCGCTGCAGGTGACACTGGCAGGCCGCGATGACTTTCCGCAGCATTTTTTGATCTCCGCCGCGCTGGCCATCGAAGGCGGCGGGGCCTTGGCCGACGTCATCGGCGTCTACAAAGAAGTGGCAGATTCGCGCGGCGGCAGCGGCTTCAGCTTCAACGACATCGCCGCCGACCGGGCGGGCACGCGCTTCGGCGTCCAGGCCGTGCAGGCACCGCGTCTGCTGCAAGCGGCGGTGTTGGCCGGCTTGACGGAAGCGGCCTTCATGCCCGATGTGTCCGATCTGCCGGAGTTCCTGACCGAGCGCGATTTTGTGGCCCGCTACGGCGGCATCGGCGCACCCGCTTATCGGCAAATGATGGCTGACATCGAAGCCCGGCTCGACGCCTTGGCCTTGCTGCGCTGAGCGGATGAACGGATGAGGCGTGTGCGAACTTTTTACAGCGGCACCTGCGGCCAGATCGTTCCCGGCTCGCGATCCGCCCTGCGTCACCGCGGTTCCGCCCGGCCGCTGTCTTCGTCGACACCGCCGTTGTGGGACTTGTTGAATGGGCTCGCCGTGTGGTTGGGGGCGGCGTTGGCCGGCACGTTGGCACGCCAGCGCGACAGCCAGCTGAATTGATGCCGTCCAGAACACCCGCCCGCCTGGTCTGCGCGGCGTGTCAGCGCCCGCAAAGCCATTGCATCTGCCGCTGGATCAGGCCGGTTGAAAACCAAGTCGAGTTGCTGTTGCTGCAACACCCGCTGGAGCAGCACCAAGCGAAGGGCACGGCCGGCCTGCTGCTGCTGAGCTTGTCCCGACAGCATTGTTTGGTCGGTGAGCAGTTCGATCCGGCGCTGCTGGCGCGGGCGCTGGCATCACCGGACCGGTCGTGCGTCAACTTGCTGCTGTATCCCGACGCGGCGGCCGGGCTGCCGGGGGCTGCGCCAGCGTTCGCTCTGACGGCTGACGCGCTGGCCCGGCCGGAGCGCTTGCGGCTGGTGGTGCTGGATGCCACGTGGCGCAAGAGCCGCAAAATGCTGCACCTGAATCCGCTGCTGCAAGCTCTGCCGCGCTTGGCGCTGGAGCAGCCTCCCGCCTCGCGCTACACGATACGGCGCGCGCAGCAAACGCATCAGTTGTCCACGCTGGAAGCGACGGTGCTGGCCTTGCAGCAATTAGAGGGAACCGGCCGGGCGCTAAGTTATGCGCCCTTGCTGACGGCGTTTGACGGTTTTGTAGCGCAGCTGACGCCCACGCTTCGCGCGGGTCAGGCCAGCCGGCTTGCCGGGTAATTAATCAATCAATCAATCAATCAATCAATCCAGCCAATCAGCGGCCTGCACCGCAGCGGTGATTGCCAGCCCGGCCTTGACCAGAGCGGGGCCGAAGTCGGTGTGCAAGAGCTCGCCCTTCAGCCGCGTGGCGGCACCGCCAATCGTCAGCGCCAGCGGCTCGCGGCCATCGCCCAGGTCGATGCCGACGCCGATGGCGGCGATCTCGCTCTCCCAGTCGGACTCCGAGCTGGCATAGCCGCAGCGGGCGAACTCCAGCTCGGCGCGTTGCAGGCCCGCCAGCCGCTGCGGCCAGCGTGGGCCGTCTTGCGCTTCGAGTTGCGGTGCCAGCAGCGCACGCATGGCCGGGCTGAGGCTGCACCAGAAGGCTCGGCCCATCGCCGTCTGCGCCAACGGCAGGCGCATGCCGACGTCGAGGCCGAGGATCAAGCGCGCCGTGCTGCGGCAATGCGCCACATAGACCATCTCCGCCTGATGCCGCACACCCAGCGACACGGCGGCTTGCGTGTACTCGGCCAGCGTTTCCATGAACGGCCGGGCGATGCGGCCGATGTCGAAATTGCTCAACACGCTGAAGCCCAGCGACAACACGGCCGGGCTCAGCGCGTACTCGCCGCTGGCCGGGCGGTGGCGCAAATAGCCAAGGCTGGTCAGCGTGAAGCTCAGGCGCGACACAGTGGCCGGTGGCAGGCCAGTGCGGCGCGCCAGCTCCTGGTGGGCCAGCCAGCGGTCTTGCGGCTTGAAGCAGCGCAGCAACTCCAGCCCGCGCGCCAAGGCGGTGATGAAGCGGCGATCCGTTGCCGGCTCGTTGTGGGTGCTCAGGTCTGAACCCGGGTCTGTGGCCCTTGACGCCACCGTATTGCGCTTGCGTCCCATCCGGTCTTCCTTGGTTTTCTGCTGGGCGGAATATGAGTCTGCGTTCAAGCCAGCGCTGCGCTTTTATTCCGCTGGGCGAAATGATAGGTGGACTGCGGCCACTTTGTGGATGCTCGCATTCCCTGCCTACTGTTTACAGGCAGCTGGCGGCTGCGTAGACTGAAGCGCGGCGCTGTCGTATTCCGATTGGCGGAATAGCAAGCTTGCAGCACCTTGCAGCACCTTGCAGCACGAACCAAGCATCGCAATGACAGCTCCTCGAAGTCACGATCCATGCCCTCATCAGCGCTGAAACATTGGCCGCCCGGCCTGCCGCAGCAGTTGACGCTGCCGCAAACCAACCTGTTCTTCAATGTTCAGGTATCGGCGGCGCGCTACCCAGACAAGCCCTTTCTCGTCTTCTACGACGCGAGCATCAGCTTTGCCGAGTTTGAGCGCGAGGCCGAGCGCATGGCCGGCTATTTGCAGCAGGACTGCGGCGTCCAGGCCGGTGATCGGGTCTTGCTGATGATGCAGAACAGCCCGCAATGGGCGCTGACCTTCTACGCCATCCTGCGGGCGAATGCGGTGGTGGTGCCGGTCAACCCGATGAACCGGGCCGAAGAATTGCGTCATTACCTGGATGACAGCGGTGCCACCGTGGCCTTTATTGCACAGGACTTGCTGCCTCAAGTGCAGCCGCTGCTGGGAGTCAGCGGTCTGCGAGAGGTGATCGTCGCGACCTACAGCGACTATCTGAGCGAAGCCCGTGCTGGCAGTACATCAAGCGCCATCAATGTCCCCGAGTTTGTCGCTGCGCCGCGAGAGCGGTTGACGAGAGCTGGTCTGGTGCCCTGGGCCGAAATGCTTGCCGCTGACCGCCGGCCTGGCCCGTTGACCGCCGGCCCGGATGATCTCTGCGTGATGCCTTACACCTCGGGCACCACCGGCCAGCCGAAGGGCTGCATGCACACGCACCGCAGCGTGATGAGCACGGCGGTCGGCGGCATCAACTGGTTTTCGCGCACGCAAGATGCGGTCTATTTGGCGGTGCTGCCGTTCTTTCATGTCACTGGCCTGTCGGGCAGTTTGAACGGCCCGCTCTACATCGGTGCCACCGTCGTGATCCTGCCGCGCTGGGAGCGCAGCGCTGCTGCGCTGTGCATGCAGCGCTACCGGGTGACGGTCTGGCAGACGATCTCGACCATGATGATCGACTTCTTGTCCAACCCGACGCTGGCCGAGTACGACTTGTCCAGCCTGGCCGGCATTCGCGGCGGCGGTGCGGCGATGCCTGCTGCCATCTGCGCCAAGCTGAGGGCGCTGACCGGACTCGATTATGTGGAGGGCTACGGCATGTCGGAGACGATGGCTGCCACCCACATCAACCCGCCGCAGCGTCCAAAAGCACAGTGCCTGGGGCTGCCGGTCTTCGACGTGGAAGCGCGCGTGGTGGACCCGACAACGCTGGCCGCCGTACCGCAGGGCGAGACGGGCGAAATCCTCATCCACGGCCCGCAAGTGATGCAAGGCTATTGGCGCAACCCCGAGGCCACGCAGCAGGCTTTTGTCGAACTGGACGGCAAGCGTTTTCTGCGCAGCGGCGATCTGGGTTGTGTCGATGCCGAAGGCTACTTTTTCATGACCGACCGGCTCAAACGCATGATCAATGCGTCGGGCTACAAGGTCTGGCCGGCTGAGGTCGAGGCGCTGATGTATCACCACCCGGCGATCCTCGAGGCCTGCGTGATCGGCGTGCCGGACGAACGCCGTGGCGAGACCGTGAAGGCGCTGGTCGTGCTGAACGCGGACAGCCAAGGCCGGGTCAGCGAGCAAGACATCATCGACTGGTCGCATGCGCAAATGGCGGCCTACAAAAGCCCGCGCATCGTCGAGTTCGTCGCCGCGCTGCCCAAATCAGGCAGCGGCAAGGTGATGTGGCGCGAGCTGCAAGAGCAAGAGCAGGCGCAGGCCCGTAAAAAGTAGACCCACAAAACCATCCACAAGCAGGAGACAAGCTCATGAAGAAATCATTCAACAACCGTCTGCGCCGCCGCGTGCTGCTACTGGCTGCGGCCAGCGCCGTGCTGCCCTTGTGCAACACGCCGGCGCAAGCGCAAGCGCAGACCTTTCCGAGCAAGCCGATCACGCTGGTCGTGCCCTGGCCGGCCGGCGGCTCGACCGACCGGCATTTGCGTGCGCTCTCCGAGCTGGCCTCCAAAAACCTGGGCCAGCCCATCATCATCGAGAACAAGCCCGGCGCCGGTGGCACGCTGGGCCCGGGTGCAATGGCGCTGACGGCCAAACCGGACGGCTACACGATTTCGCAATTCCCGCTCGGCATGTTGCGCATTCCGCACATGCAAAAAACGCAGTGGCAGCCGCTGAATGACTTCAGCTTCATCATCGGCATCTCCGGCTACACCTTCGGCTTCACCGTCCGCGCCGACTCGCCGTACAAGACCTTCAACGACTACATCGAGGCGGCGCGCAAGCAGCCCGGCGTGCTCAATTACGGCTCCACCGGCACCGGCAGCAGCCCGCATCTGTTGATGGAAGAGGTGGCCATCAATGCCAAGGTCGAACTGACCCATGTGCCGTTCAAGGGCAATGCCGACCTGCAGCAGGCGCTGCTGGGCGGCCATGTGATGGCGCAAAGCGATGCGACCGGCTGGGACAAGTTTGTTGACAGCGGCCAGATGCGTTTGCTGGTGACTTTTGGCGATCAGCGCACCAAGCGCTGGCCGCAGGTGCCCACGGCCAAGGAGTTGGGCTACGGCGTCGTTTCTACCTCGCCTTACGGTCTGGTCGGCCCCAAGGGCATGGACCCCGCCGTCGTCAAGGCCTTGCACGATGCCTATAAAAAGGCGATGGACGACCCCAAGCATGTCGAGTTGCTGGAGCAGTTGAACCAGGCCATGTGGTACCGCAACGGCGAGGACTATCGCAAATGGGCCGCCGAAACCTATGCGAAGGACAAGGTGCTGATCGAGCGCCTCGGCCTGGCGGCCAAGTAAGCGATGACGGCGCTGGCGGCTGTGATCGAACCGGTCTTTCGCAATCTTGCCGAGCTGTTGCGCGAGCACGCCTTGCAGCAGCCGACACGGCCGGCCCTGGTGCAGGGCGAGCTGACGCTGAGCTATGGCGAACTCGATGCGCTGATGGACCGCGTCGCGGCGGCGCTGCAGCGCGACGGTGTTCGGCCTGGCGAGGCGATCGCGCTGTGCGGCGCGTCTACGCCCTTGCAGGCCGCGCTCTTCCTCGGTGCGCTGCGCGTCGGCGTGGTGGTGGCACCGCTGGCACCGTCCGTCACGCCGCAGGCCTTTGCCGCCATGCTGGGCGATGCGCAAGCTCAAGTGCTGTTTGTCGATGCGACGGCGGCGGCGCTGTTGCCGGCCGAATTGGCCATGCCCTGTGTGCGCATCGACACGCCGGCCTTCGAGGCCTGGCTGGCACCGCTGGGCAGCCGGCCACTGCCGGTCACGCTGCAGCCGGCATCGCCGTTCAACATCATTTATTCGTCTGGCACCACCGGCCAGCCGAAGGGCATCGTGCAGCCGCACGGCATGCGTTGGATGCATGTGATGCGCGGCGCGCAATACGGCTACGCGCCGGGCAGCGTGACCTTGCTGGCCACGCCGCTGTACTCGAACACGACGCTGGTGGTGTTCTTCCCGACGCTGGCTTTTGGCGGCACGGTGCTGTTGATGGACAAGTTCGACGCCGCCCGCTACTTGGCGC
>JBIIVZ010000152.1:0-5970 GCA_044339175.1 Roseateles sp. | reverse complement strand
CAACGACACCCTGGTCGAAATGCTCGACAACGTGCACCGCAACTATTTGCTGGAGCGCGGCGAAAGCATGCTGAGCTTGCGCGAAGCGGCCCGCGCCGAGGACGAGGCGCGTGATTTGGGCTTGCCTGAAACCCATCTGGCACAGCCGGGTGCGAAACCGCTGCGCGAGCTGTTGCAGCGTCCGCTGACCCCGCGCGCGGTGCCGCATGCGGCGTCCCGGACGTTGCTGGCCCAGGCCCCGGTGCTCGATGCGGTGGCTGTTGTGGATGCCGTGGATGCCGTGGAGCCCTTGCAGATGGACGACGAGGCGTCGATCTCGCGTGCCAGCGGCGCGCCGCAAAGCACCAGCGCCTATCCACGGCTGAGCCTCGGTCCAGGCCAGCGTTATGCGAGCAAGGGGGCCTACATCTTGCCGCTGACACCGGTACCTGCGAACCCTGCCACAGCCGTTTTTCTTGCCTCGACCTGGATCGTGCCCTGAGCGCCACGAACGCCAAATTAAACGGTATGCACATGAAAACACAAATGAAATTCATCGTCGGAAAACGTCGAGTCAGATCGAGTCTGAGCCTGCTGCTGGCGCTGGCGCTGACGCTGGCCTCGACCAGCGGGCCGGGCTTCGCGCATGAACACCATGCCGATACGGGCAAGGGCGCGGGCGCTGACGTCGGGCTGCAGCGCAGCGAGCACAACTACGACCTGCCGGAGTTGAAGGTGACGCGCGCCGATGGCCGGCGGGTGAGCCTTCTGGACGCGATCAACGACGGCCGGCCGGTCATGCTCAATTTCATCTACACCTCCTGCACCGCAGTCTGCCCGGTGACGAGCCAGGTGTTCATGCAGGTGCGCGAGCGCCTCGGGGCCGAGCGCGACAAGCTCAACATGGTGTCGTTTTCGATCGACCCGGAGCAAGACACCCCGCACTTGCTGACGGAATACGCCCAGCGCTTTGGCAGCGCTGGCGTCTGGCCGCACTACACCAGCAGCAGCGCAGCGGCGGTTGAAATCCAGCGTGCGTTCGGCGGCTGGCGCGGCGACAAGATGAATCATCAACCGACCACCTATTTGCGCATCGCGCGTGGCAAGCCCTGGCTGCGACTGGATGGCTTCTACAGCCCGGCCGCGCTGGTGGCCGAGTATCAAAAGGCCTTGCTGGCCCAGGCTCCCGTTCGCTGCAGCGAGTCCGCTCGGAGCGCAGCAGCTGTTCCCCCCACCGCTGGCCTCGCGGCCGGCATCACCGTGAAGTGCACATCATGAAAAAACTCACCCTGTGGCTGACTTGCTTGGCCCTCTCGTCAAGCGTGCCCCTGGCCGCGTTGGCGGCCGATGCCGGGCCCACAGCAAAGCCCGCAGCCAAGACGGCCGCGGTAGCAGCAGCGACGCCGGCAGCGCAGTCGAAGTCCACCCTGCAAGCCTCGAAGGCGCGCGGCAGCCTGATGGGTGCTTGCCAGAAGAAAGCGGCCGAGCAAGATCTGCAGCAAATTGAACGCAAGCAGTTCCTGAGCGCCTGCATGAGCGGCAAATAACGCACGACTGAAACGACCCTCAACGTGTGATGCCGGCTGCACTGTGTTTTCGTAGTGCGTGTTCCCGCCAAATTGTTCTAAATCATCCGATATTTATCCTGGAGACCGCCATGAACACCGATCTGATCCGCTTGGCTTGCACCGCAGCTGCCGCCACCGTACTGCTGCTGGCCGCCCCGCTGGCCAACGCCACCGTGCTGACTTTTGACGATTTGAAGGGCGACGTGACCGAGATGCCCAGCCCTTACGGCGGGTTTGACTGGTTCGGTTGGCAGTACTTCAACACCGATCAAGGCAATATGCCCTACACGCCCATGTCGGGCGAGACGCGTTTGCTGACCTCGTTCGGAGACAGCAACTCGATGTTCAGCCCGACAGCGACCTTTGTTTTTGACGGCGCAGCCTTCACGGGCCAGGAAAGAACGCAGGTCGGAACGAGTCAGCACATTTCCTACCAGCTCTGGCTGGGCGCAAACGTGGTCTATACCTCGGAGTCGTTTCAGGTCAGCAGCACGCCCACCTTCATCGCCAGCGGCTACGCCTTGGCGGTTGATCGGCTGGTGGTGTTGAACGATGGTCAGCAACGCTTTGTCATGGACGACGTGACCTACAGCGTCAGCGCCATACCTGAGCCAAGCCGTTCCGCTCTGCTGCTGGGCGGTTTGGGGGTAATGGGCTTGCTGGTTCGCCGGCAGGTTCAGTGAGTTTCTTCACGGAATAATTAAATAAAATGGTAATTGGGTACAGGCTTGTCGCTAGAGGCTCTACCTGATTCTGGGTATGCCCCTATCATGCGCCGGTGCGAAAAAAACATACTCCGTTATTCACCCGCATCCTCCGGTTTGCGGATTTCCGGCTTTTGCCGAGGCAAAGCGCAGCAAATCGGCGGGCTGGAGCCGTCCGGCCGGCTGCTTGCTTGCTGCCGGGACTGGGCCCGTTATTGCGCTCATCACTGCGCCCGCTACTGGGTCCGTTACCGTGCACGGCGACTCGATCAGCGCAGGTGGCCCCATGAGGTTGCTGTTGCTTGAGGACGATGCCGTGCTGGGCGCTGCGGCCAACACGATGTTGACGCAGACGGGGGTCGCGGTCGATTGGGCGCAGTCGGTGGCCGAGTTCGAGGTGCTGATGAAGGCGCGCAGCTACGACTGCGTGCTGCTGGACCTGACATTGCCGGATGGCGACGGCACCCTGCTGCTGGAAGCGATGCGCACGCGCGGCGACAACACGTCGGTGATCGTGCTGACGGCGCAGTGTCAGGGGGAGTCCAGTGCCAGCCTGCTCAATATGGGGGCCGACGACTATTTGGTCAAACCGTACGACGCGCGCGATCTGCTGGCACGCATTCGGGCCGTGCTGCGGCGGGCCGCTGCCAGTGAAAAAACCTCGTCGCTGACCCACGGTCCGCTGGTCTTGCACCTGGAAGCGCGGGTGGCGGTCTGGCACGGCGAGCTGGTGCCCTTGACCAAAAAGGAATATTGGCTGCTGGAAGTGCTGCTGCGTCAGCGCCACAAGGTGTTGTCGCGGATGCAGATCGAGAGCGCGCTGTACGGCTGGGGCGAAGAGACCGACAGCAACACCGTCGAGGTCTATATTCACCACCTCAGAAAGAAGTTCTCGAACGCCCTGATCGTCACCCAACGTGGCCTGGGTTATCGCTTGGGCAATGCCGAAGGGCTGAGCGGCTAAATCTCGCCGTCCTCTCCCCCCCCTCGAGCCTCCGCAAGTTCCCGGCAAGCTCATGACAAGACTCCCCCGCACTGTCCAAGCCCATTGGCTGCGCCTGTCCACCCTGCGTTGGATCAGTGCAAGCTTCGCGCTGATGGTGCTGGGCCTGGGCGCGGTGGCCGGATGGTATGGGCGGGCCGACATCGAGCGCCAAGCGCTGCAGAGCACCGAGGCGCTGGCGCGGGCGCTGGAAGATCATGCCAATCAAGCGTTCAACACGGTCGATGTGACGCTGGCGACGCTGTCCGAGGCGGTCAGGTTTGACGGCATCTACGCCGGTGAACCGCTGCGCTTGCAACAGGCTTTGGCCCAGGCGCAGGCCAGCAACCCGATGTTGCGCAGCCTGTCGGTGCTGGACGGCCGGGGTCGGGTGCTGGCCAGCTCGGCCGCCGACAACGTGGGCGTGCGGATTGATTTGAAGCGCTTGGGTACTCCTGGCCTGGGTGCTGTGGATAAATTGTCCGAGCTGACGGCGGGCCGCGATTTGGCCGACTTTGCCGCTATCGTGGCCGCCGAAGTGCAGGGCCTCCCAGCGCCAGTCAGCCGCCGCGCCTTTTTGTCGCTGGTGCGGCAGGCGGCCGGCGAGCAGTTGCGCTACGTGGTGGCGGTGTTGAACCCTGGGTTTTTTGACAACCGACACAGCTTGATGTTGCCGGACTCCGGCCACGCGGCAGCGCTGTTCGGCATCAACGGCCGCTTGATCTCCGCGACCGAAGGCATTCGCTTGCTGCCCGGTCAGCAGCTCGCCGCGCACCGCATTTTTGGCGATTATTTGCCCGCCATCGAGAGCGCCGCATTTATTGGCGTTGGCATCGACGGGGACAAGGCGGTGACCGCCTTTCGCACGCTGCGGCACCGCCCGATCGCGGTCGTGGTCGAACGCAGTTTCGCCAGCCTGCAAGATGAATTTTTCGAATTGACTGCAGTGATCGGGAGCCTGATCGGTGCGGCCTTGCTGGCGATAGGGGGCGTGTTCGTGCTGAGCTTGCGCAACCTGCGCCAGCACGAGATCTTGCAAAGCGCACTCGAAGTCAGCCGTGAACAGGTGGCAGCCAGCGAACAGGACATGCGCCTGCTGGTTGAAGGCGTGGAGGAGCTGATCTTTCGCACCGACGCGCTCGGCGTCATCACCTTCGTGAATGGGCGCTGGCAGCAATTGACCGGGCGCAGCGCGGCTGAGGCGCGGGGGCGGCATTTGTCCGAGTTGTGCCTGCCGGATGACCGGGCCAGCGTCGAGGCGCTGTTGCTGCTCGGCACGGCCGCGCCGACGCGTAAGCCGTCGCCGCTGTTGGTGCGTATCCAGGGCGCGCAGCGTGTCTGTCTGCTTGAACTGGTGGCGGTGCCGGTGTTTCGCCCGGACGGCAGCTTGCTGGCCTTCGCGGGCTCGGCCAGCGATGTGACCGAGCGGCAGCGCACCCAGGATGCGCTGCAAAGCCAGCTCGATCTGACCGCGCGGCTGTTCGAGGTCAGCCCGACCGCGCTGTTTGTGAAAGACGAGTTGGGCCGCTTCACTTCCGTCAACCGGGCCTGGCTTGAATTGATGGACCTGACATCGGAGCAGGCGCTGGGCCGCAACTCGGCGCAGATCTTCGGCCCGATGGCCGACGCCCATCTGGCTTACGACATGAAGCTCCTCGCGGTGGGCACCACCGTCCGTTACGAGAACAGCCTGAAACGGCGCAACCGCCCGCTGCGCGAAACCCTCGTCGCCAAGGTGCTGCTGACGCACAGCGACGGCAGCCCGGCGGGCGTTGTCGGCAGCATCACCGACCTGACCGAGTTCCGCCAGACCGAACGCCGCTTGCTGCTGGCGCAGCAGAGTGTGGTGCAAGCGACCCGTGCCAAGTTGGCGTTTGAGCGCAGTTTCATTTCGATGGCCGCGCACGAGTTGCGCACGCCGCTGAGCGGCCTGCGCCTGGAGACGCAGTTGCTGGCCGCCGCCGTCGAGCCGGGCGAACGGAAGGAGCGCAACGACAATTTGCTGGCCAGCGTTGACCGGGTCAGCCATGTGCTGAGTCAGCTGATGTTGCTGTCCCGCGTGGACGGGCTCAGTTATGCCGCCGCCGACATGGGGACGATTGATCTGGAGTTGATGTATTTCAAGGTCATGTCCGATCTGCAGGAACGCGCGGTCGAGCGCGAGATTCGCCTGCGCGCCCAGTTGAGCGGCTACAGCGTCACCGGTATCGAGTTCTGCGTCTTCACCATCATGCGCAACTTGCTGGACAACGCCTTGCACTACACCCCGGTCGGTGCGCAGGTGCGGATCTGGGCGGAAAGCACGGACACAGCGGTGGCCTTCATCATCGATGACTCCGGGCCTGGCATTCCGGTCGAGCTGCGCGAGCGGGCGTTCGAGCGCTTCTACCGGCTGTCGCGCCAGCAGCCCAAGGGTGCCGGCCTGGGTCTGTCCATCGTCCGTTCGATTGCGCTGCTGCACGGCATCAAGGTGGTCTTGCAGGACTCACCGCTCGGCGGCTTGCGGGTACGGGTTGTTTTTGAGCGCGACCCGGTCGAACTGAAGGTGGAGCGGGACAGCCATTTGGTCGACCTGAACCCGCCCGCAGTCGTCGGCGGCGTGCCTTCCTGAGGCCAAGTTTTCAGCGGCTCAGGCCAGCCACTGCACGATCTGCCCGGCTTGCAACGCGCCCGAGCGCCGTTGAACTTCCTGGCCCTGGCGCAACTGCACCAAGGTCGGAATGCTGCGGATGGCAAA
>JBIIVZ010000151.1:0-6006 GCA_044339175.1 Roseateles sp. | reverse complement strand
CGACGGCCGCGCAGCTGCAAGCCGAGGTTTCCGCTCAGGCGATGGCGGCCTTGAAGTCCGACCTGAATCAGCGTCACAGCCAGGCCACTAGCAGGCGCAATCTCTTGCTGCTGCTGCTTCCCGCACTGGTGGCCGCGCTGGCCCTGCTGATGCGCCGATCGATGCGACAGCTGCTGACGCCAGTGGCCCAAATGGTGACGGTCACCGAGCGCATTGCCGGCGGCGACCTGAGCCAGAACGTGCCGCTGGGCCGACGCGATGAAATGGGGCGCGTGCTGCTGTCGATGGATCACATGCAGCAGCGGCTGCGCCACTTGGTCGAACAGATTCACACCGGAGCCGACAACATCCACGTCGCTGCCGAAGAAATTGCCGGTGGCAACCAGGACTTGGCCACGCGAACCGAGACTGCCGCCGCCCATTTGCAACAAACCACATCCAACGTCGAGCAGCTCGAGCAAGCCGTGCAGCAAAGCAACCGAGCTGCCTCCGATGCCCGGGGCTTGGCGGCCACAGCGAGTGCCTTGGCCCTGGACGGCGGCCACGTCGTGGGCCAGGTCGTCAGCACGATGCGCGCCATCGACGAAGCCTCCGGCCGCATTGCCGACATCATCGGTTTGATCGACGGCATTGCTTTTCAGACCAATATCCTGGCGCTCAACGCTGCCGTCGAGGCGGCAAGAGCGGGCGAGCAGGGACGCGGTTTTGCCGTGGTCGCCAGCGAGGTCAGAGCCCTGGCCGGACGCAGTGCCGAAGCGGCAAAAGAGATCAAGGGCTTGATTCAGCGCTCGGTGGAGCGGGTTGAAAGCGGCACCGAACTGGCGTCGAAAGCGGGCGTCGCCATGCAACAGATCGTGGCCAAGGTTCAACAAGTCAGCCAGGTGATCGAGGGCATGGATGAGCACGTCAAGACACAGGCGCAACAAACCCAGGCACTGGCGGCAGCGGTGCGCGCCTTCGACGCGATGACGCAGCAAAACGCGGCCTTGGTCGAACAGTCAGCGGCTGCGGCCGAATCGTTGCGCGGTCAGGCGCAAAGCATGGATGCGACCGTACAGGCTTTTCGGCTCTGAAAGCCAGGCCCTTGGGTTGATGGAGCGGTAGCCACGCGCTCGCAAAGCCACACAACGCCACCTGAGACTGGGCCAGGTTTTAGAATAGAGAGGTGAAAAATAACGCCACCCCCCACTTGCTCAACGCCGATCTGCATTGCCACTCCAGAGTCTCGGATGGCACGCTGGAACCTGAAACTCTGGCCGCGCGGGCGCATGCCAACGGCGTGGAGCTGTGGGCGCTGACCGATCACGACGAGGTGGGCGGTCAGCAGCGTGCACTGGAAGCGGCGCAAAGCCTGGGTCTGCCCTATTTGACCGGCGTCGAGGTGTCGGTCACTTTTGCTGGCCGCGTGGTTCACATCGTGGGCCTGGGTTTCGATCATCACGACGCGGCCTTGATTGCCGGGCTGCGCGCCACCCGTGGCGGGCGTGAGCAACGTGCCCGCGAAATGGCCGCCGGCTTGGCCCAAGTGGGCATCAAGGACTCGTTCGAAGGTGCCCTCAAGTTCGTCGGCAACCCGGAGTTGATTTCGCGCTCGCATTTCGCCCGGCACTTGATCGACATCGGCCACTGCCACGATTTCAACGAGGTCTTCCGGCGTTATTTGACCGAAGGCAAGCCCGGCTTTGTTGAACACCGCTGGGCCAGCTTGGGCGACGCGGTGCGTTGGATCACGCAAGCCGGCGGCACGGCGGTGGTTGCCCACCCGGGCCGCTACCCGTTCACACCGACCGAGGAATACGCACTGCTGACCGAGTTCATCGCCCACGGCGGGCGCGGCGTGGAGGTGGTGACCGGCAGCCACTCGGCCGCCGATGCGCTCAAGTACACCGACACCGCCCTGGAGTTCGGCCTGCTGGCCTCGCGCGGTTCGGACTTTCATTCCCCGGAAGAAAGCCGCACCGACCTCGGTCGGCTGGAGCCGCTGTCGGGCCGCTTGACGCCGATCTGGCAGATGCTGGAAACGCGCATCCACTGGCCGCTGCACTGAACGATTGCTGCTTGCATCGTCCGGAATTTAGGCAAAATCGTCGGCGAATTGCAACGCTTGCCCGGCTAAGCCCGAATGCCCTGTCGGCTGCGCGAGGAGACAATCTGCCATGGCTCAATATTTCGAAGTTCACCCTGAAAACCCGCAAGCGCGCTTCTTGAAGCAAGCGGCGCAAATCCTGCAGGCCGGTGGCATTGCAGCGATCCCCACCGACTCCAGTTATGCGCTGGTCTGCCGCATCGATGACAAATCGGCCGCCGAAACGCTGCGGCGCTTGCGCGGCGTTGATGACAAACATCACCTGACCCTGCTGTGCCGCGACCTGAGCGAACTGGCCAGCTACGCCCGCGTAGACAACAGCCAGTACCGTTTGCTCAAGCTGGCCACGCCGGGGCCTTTCACCTTCATTCTGGAAGCGACCAAGGAAGTGCCGCGCCGACTCTCCCACCCTTCACGCCGCACGATTGGTCTGCGCGTGCCCGAGCACCGGGTCGCACAAGACTTGTTGGCGCTGCTGGGTCAGCCCTTGCTGGCCACCACGCTGATACCGCCGGGTGATGCCGAGCCGCTGAATGACGCGCGCGAAATATCGGACCGCTTCGACCGCCAGTTGCAAGCCATTGTTGACGCCGGAGCTTGCCCACGCGAACCCACCACCGTCA
Source organism: Roseateles sp. (assembly GCA_044339175.1). GTDB lineage: Bacteria > Pseudomonadota > Gammaproteobacteria > Burkholderiales > Burkholderiaceae_C > Paucibacter_A. The sequence goes on along the minus strand of JBIIVZ010000151.1, from coordinate 3,297 downwards.
TCGACCTGAGCGGCGAGGCCGCCGTGCTGGTGCGCCTGGGGCGCGGTGACCCGGCCAAGCTGGGGCTGACCTTCGAGTGATGCCGAGCTGAGCGCTGTTCTATCGCAGCGCCCGGCTTTGCAAGATCAAGGTCGGGGTCGGGGTCGGCCAGGTTCTTCCAGCATCTGCACCAGGCGCTGGCGGTCGAAGCCGACCACGCGTTGGCCGTTCAGCAAGAACGTCGGCGTGCCCGGTGCCATGTAAGCGCGGTACTGGGCCGCGCAAGCGAGGTCGGTTTCGATAAAACATTCGCTGTAAGCGACGCGCTGCGCATCCAGCCAGACCCGCGCCTGGCGGCAAAATTCGCAGGTCTCGCTGGACAGCATCAGCAACTCGCCCGGCGCGATTTGCGCCCGCATCAGCTCGGCCTGCTGGCGCTCCTGCCAGTAACCGCCCAGCCGTGACAGGCCCAGCACCACCAGCACGACGACGACCAAGCTCCACAAACTGGCGCTGCGCGGCTTGGGGGCTTGAGCTGCCGCGACTGGCTTGGCGGTCATCACATCATTCAGCAGAAACGCTCGCCGGACGGCGTATGTCCTAAACCGCTGCCGTCACGACGATTTCGACCTTCCAGGCGGGCCTGGCCAACTTGGCCTCGACGGTGGCGCGTGGCGGCGTGTGGCCGGGCACGACCCAAGCGTCCCAGACGGCGTTCAGGCCAGGGAATTCGGCCAGGTCGGCAATGAAAATCTGCGCGCGCAGGATTTTGCTTTTGTCGCTGCCGGCGCGTGCCAGCAACGCGTCGATGGTGGCCAGCACTTGGGCCGTCTGGCCAGCGATGTCCTGACTGGCGTCTTCCGGCACTTGGCCGGCCAGATAGATCACGCCGTTGTGCACGGCCATTTCAGACATGCGGGCACCGACATCGAAACGGGTTATCGTCATTTTTTACTTACCTTTTGGTTGGAGTTTGCGGAAGGGTTGTGGCGCGAAGACTTCTGCGGATGCTTGTGCGAATGGCCGCGGGCCGCGGGGCCGGGTCCGTTCGGGTGTTTTTTGCTGCTACCCGGCGGCGGCTGGGCAGCGTCGGACTTCTGCCCCAAGCGGCTTTCGGTGCCGTTCAGCAGCTTCTTGATGTTGGCGGCGTGACGCCAGATCAGCAGCAAGCCCATCACCACCAGCACGCCAACGATAGGGCCGGTGCCCCAGATCATCATTTGGTAGATCGGTGCCAACGCGGCCGATGCAATCGCGCCCAGCGACGAGTAGCGTGAAAAATAGGCGATCAGCAACCAGGTGAACAAGGTGGCAGCCCCCAGCAAGGGGTTCAAAGCCAGGATGACGCCGGCCGCCGTGGCCACGCCCTTGCCGCCTTTGAAGCGAAAAAACAGCGGCCACAAATGACCCAGAAATGCCCCCAAGCCCACCAGCGCCGCCGTGCCCTCGCCGAGCCCGTAACGGGCCCCGAACAGGCTCACCAGCAGCACCGGCAAAAAGCCTTTCAGCGCGTCCAGCAGCAGGGTCAGCACAGCGGCCAGTTTGCTGCCGGAGCGCAGCACATTGGTGGCTCCCGGGTTGCCCGAGCCGTAGCTGCGTGGGTCGGCCAAGCCCATGGCTCGGCTGACGATGACGGCGAAGGAAATCGAGCCGACGAGGTAGCCCGCAACGCTGGCCAAGAGAGGATAGAGGGTGTCTTGCATGGGCGCTATTCTGCACTGGCGCAATGCACCGCCCGGGCATTCAGCAGCTCCGGCAAGACGCGGGGATCGATTTCAACCAAATAGCCGCGCCGGCCGCCGTTGATGCAAATGCTGGGCAGCGCCAGGATGCTCGCCTCCACATACACCGGCATGACCTTGCGCACCCCGAACGGCGAGGTGCCGCCTACTTGGTAGCCGCTGTGGCGCTGCGCCACTTCGGGCGTGCAGGGCTCGACCCTTTTGCAGGGAATCTGCCGCGCCAACTCCTTCAGGCTGACCTGCGCCGAGCCGTGCATCAAGATGATCAAGGGCTGCGCGCGCTCGTCCTGCATGACCAGCGTCTTGATCACTGCATGCTCGGCCACGCCGAGTTGGCGCGCCGATTCGGCCGTGCCGCCGCGCTCGACGTAGTCGTACACATGTTCGGTGAAGGCGACCTTGTTGTGCCGCAAAAACTGAGTGGCGGGCGTTTCGCTGACATGGGTGGGTTTTTTGGCCATGACAAAGATTTTCGCTGATCGCCCGGCGGACCTCCTCGAAGTAGGGGTTGCATCAGTTGTGGGCCAGCCTAGCATTAACCGAAATTCAGCAGTTGACCGCTCACCACCGCCTCGGATGCCGCATCTCCATTGAGTTTGCTCTGCCCGCACGTGATCACCATTTGGGTGAAAGCGCTACGCAGCTGATTGAGCCGCACTACGGCACGCTGTCTGCGTTGCTTCTCCTGGTGGGCATCAGCCCACTGCGTCGCAGCACCTTGCCATCGCACCGCATCGCAGCCCACTCAGCCTCGTCCAACTACCGAATCCAGGTTTAATTTTCAAGCGAGGTGGCTCAACAACGCGCCTCAACCCGGCCGCCGAAAAGGGTTCCTAGAGTAGGCAATCAGCGAGCTTGGCGTCGTCTGCCGGGCCCGTCAGGAGTTCGACATGGAAGACAATTTGGATCTACACAAAGAGTTCCCCGCTCCTTGCCTCAACGATGAGGCGCTCAAGTACAGCAGCAAAAAGGCATCGGCCAAGCTACAACAAGGCTTGGTTGAAAAACTGCTGAGCCAGCAGCCGGCGATGATTGAGGTGGATGGCCGCCAATATCCGCGCGGCACCGAGGGCGTGGCGGTGGCCGCACTCGGCAAGGCCGCGTTGACGGGCAACAAAGTGATTGATGCGGGCACCGAAGCCTTCATCCCCGACCACGTCGATGTGGAATACATCGCCAAGCTCGAGCCGCAAAGCCTGCGCCGACCCAAGTTCATCGAGCGCAGTGAGTTCATGCAGACCGAAGAAGGGGCCAAAACCATTTTTGGTGCCGATGGGCGGCGCGTGTTCTACAGCACCGCCTACCCGTGGCGTTGCAACGGCCGGGTGGAAAGCTCGCTCGGCTCGGGCAGCGGCGTGCTGGTGGGGCCGCGCCACTTGCTGACCGCCTCGCACATGATCGACTGGCGGCCGGGCAATTCGACCGGCTGGTTGAAGTTCACTCCGATGTATTACAACGGCAGCGCTCCCTACGGCAGCGCCTGGGGCGTGCGGACTTATTTCAAGGTCAAGGTCACGCCGCCGACGATAGACAGCAACGAGATCAAGTTCGACTACGTGGTGGTGGTGCTGGACCG
>JBIIVZ010000150.1:0-6021 GCA_044339175.1 Roseateles sp. | reverse complement strand
TACGGGGTACAGCAAGCATGAAATTAATCGGATCACTCAGCAGTCCCTACGTTCGCAAAGTGCGCATCGTGATGGCCGAAAAAAAGCTCGACTATCAGTTTGAACTGGAAGATGTCTGGGCCAGCGACGCCATTCTGAAGGTCAATCCGCTCGGCAAAGTACCCTGCCTGGTGATGGACGGCCAAGACTCGCTCACTGGCGCGCTGTTCGACTCCCGTGTCATCGTCGAGTATTTGGACACCTTGTCGCCGGTCGCTCGGCTGATCCCCGACCGTGGCCGTGAGCGCATCGAAGTGCGCACCTGGGAAGCGTTGGCCGATGGCCTGATGGACGCGTCCATCCTGGCCCGCATGGAGCAGACCTGGACCGGCCGCAGCACCGAGCAGCGCAGCCAAGCCTGGGTTGACCGCCAAATGAGCAAGGTGCTGGCGGCCGTCAAGGTGATGAGCCAAGGCTTGTCCGACAAGGCCTGGTGCTCCAACAACCACTTGACGCTGGCCGATATTTGTGTGGGTTGCGCGCTGGGCTATCTGGACTTCCGCTTCCCCGCGATCAACTGGCGCGGCGATTTCCCCAACCTGGCCCGCCATTTCGAAAAACTCAGCCTCCGCCAGAGCTTCATCGACACCGCCCCGCCGACGGCTTGACGCGGGCTCTCGCCCTTTCAAGCGGCGAAGCGCAGCGCAAACTCGGACGGCAGGCAGGGGTGGCGATGCAGCTGGGTGTAGATCCGGTGCAGCCGCTGCTCGATCTCGGCCTGCGCCAAGCCCCAGTGCTTGCTGATTTCATCGCTCAGCAAGCCGTGGGCCAACAAGCTCAGCAAATGCTGGTCGGCCAGACTGACCGTGCTCACCGGGCCGCGCAGTGGCTCGGAAACGGTCGCTTCCTGGGCGGCTTCCGGCTGGCGTGCACGCACCAGGCAGCTGCGCGGCAACTCCAACGCCAGCAGCGTCTTGCGGGCGATGCGCGGTGACATCAGGGCGCGGCCCGCCGCCATGCGTTGCAAACCCTCGGCCAGACCTTGACCGTCGCCGGTTTCAACGCAATAGCCGCTGGCACCGCAGCGCAGCGTTCGAAACAGCAGCAAATCGTCGGCCGTGGGCGTCAGCAGCAGCATTTGCGGCCGCTTCGGCCATTGCTGGAACTGCCTGGCCAAGCGGCCGGCATGACCGTCCACCAGACGCAAGTCGCAGGCAATGATGTCGGGTGGGCTGGCCTGCAGCGGGGCCGCGATGTCGCGCACGCTTTCGCTGCTGCCGTTCAATGTCCAGCCCGCCATCTCGGCCACTTTTTCCAGGGCTTTGAGCAGGGAGGGCTTGCAACGGCGAAGCAGAAACAGAGAGGGCATGCGGCGTGAGCTGAGTAGCAGGCCGCATTGTGACCAAGCAGGTCGTGCGGACAACCCCGCAACCGAGTGGTTGCGTCGCATTGCGCACAACGACAATGGCGTCGATTTCAAGGCTTCTTTTGATGAATTCTGCCGATCCCGTGCCAGACCTGCCCGTGCTCTATTCGTTTCGCCGCTGCCCGTATGCGATGCGGGCGCGGCTGGCCTTGCGCCAGGCCGGTGTCAGCGTCGAGATCCGCGAGATCTCGCTGCGCGACAAACCGGCCGCCCTGCGCGCTGCATCGCCCAAAGCGACCGTGCCGGTGCTGCTGCTGCCCGACGGCCAAGTGCTGGAGCAAAGCCTGGACATCATGTGCTGGGCGCTGGCCCAAGCCGACCCGGCCGCTTGGGCTGGGGCCGCGCCCTGGGCCGACAACCAAGCGCTGATCGAGCTGAACGACGGGGTGTTCAAGCGCTTGCTGGACATTTACAAATACCCGCAACGCCAGGCTGCGGCCGACGCGGCAAGCGGCACAGCGATCGCGGCTGCGGCCCGCGACGCCGCTGTGCTGCAGGTGCTGGCACCCTGGGATGCCGCGCTGCGCCACCAGGCCTATCTGCTCGGCCCCCGCTGCAGCGTGGCGGACATGGCGGTGCTGCCGTTCGTGCGCCAGTTCGCAGCGGTTGACGCCGCCTGGTTCGAGACCGCGCCGTTGCCCAGCCTGCGCACTTGGCTGCAGCAGCGGGTCAGCGAGCCGTTGTTCAGGGCGGTGATGGAGAAGCAGCCGGTCTGGCAACCTTCATGAGGGCGAGAACTTTTTACTGCGCGGTCGCCATGCGTCGTTGGTCGGATGCTCGCGATCCTCACGTACCCAAAGTACGTTCCGGTCTCTGCGCTCCTCCCGCCTAGCCTGACAACCGCTCGCTACAAAAATTCTCACCCTCAGCCCCCTACCGTGCCTTCCGGCCAGCGTTAGGCGGTGCTGCACAATCAGTGTCCATCAACTCATTGAAGGAGCCCGACATGGGTGTCAAAAGCGTTTTTTCGGGTTTCTGGTGGGTCATCAGAAAGTCTTGGATGGTGCTGGACGCCAGCCGTCGGGCGGTCTTGAACCTGTTGTTGCTGGCGCTGGTGATCACCTTGGTGGTCACTTGGCTGGCGCGCGGGCTGGTGCCGCTGAAGGAAAAAACCACGCTGGTGCTGGATCTGCAAGGGGCGTTGGTGGAGCAGTTCTCGGGCTCGGCGCGCGATCAACTGATGGCGCAAGTGCGCGGCGACAAGCAGCGCCAGACCCGCTTGCGCGACGTGCTGGCCACGCTGGACGCTGCCGCCAAGGACGACAAGATCAGCGCGCTGCTGCTCGACGTCGATCAGCTCGGCGGCAGCGGCATGGCCAGTCTGCGCGAGGTGGCGGCCGGGCTGGAGCGCTTCAAGGCCAGCGGTAAGCCGGTGCTGGCTTATGGCGACTCGTTCAACCAACGCGGCTACTTTCTGGCCGCGCAGGCGAGTGAAATTTATCTGCATCCGATGGGCATGGTGATGGTCGAGGGCTTTGGCCGTTATCGCGCTTATTACAAGGACGCGCTGGACCGGCTGGGCGTGGACGTCAACGTGATCCGCGTCGGCACCTACAAAAGCTTTGCCGAACCGTACTTTGCCAACGGACCGTCCAAAGCCTCGCAAGAAGCCGAGAGCTATTTGTACGGCGACCTGTGGGGCCGCTACACCGGCGCTGTCGAGACCGCGCGCAAATTGCCGGCCGGTGCGGTGACTCGGGGCATCGAGACCTTGCCCGAGACGCTGGCGGCGCTGAAGGGCGACACCGCCAAATTCGCGCTGCAGGCCAAACTGGTGGACGGCCTGAAGACGCGCGACGAAATGCGCGATTTGCTGATGACCCGGGGTGCCAAGGACGACAAGGGCAAGTCCTTCCGGCAAGTCTCGTTTGCCGACTATCAGGCCCATGTCAAGCCCAACAAGATCAGCGGCCCGGCCGTTGGCGTGGTGGTGGCCGAGGGCGAAATCGTCGATGGCGATGCCAGTGCCGGCCGCATCGGCGGCGACTCCACCGCCCGCCTGATCCGCCAAGCGCGCGAAGATGAGCAGATCAAGGCGGTGGTGTTGCGTGTCAACTCACCGGGCGGCAGCGCTTTTGCGTCCGAGGTGGTGCGGCGTGAATTGGAGCTGACGCGGTTGGCCGGCAAGCCGGTGGTGATTTCGATGGGCGACGTGGCGGCCTCGGGCGGCTATTGGATTTCAATGTCCTCGGACGAGGTGATCGCCGACGCGGCCACCATCACCGGCTCGATCGGCGTGTTCGCCATTTTGCCGACGGCCAACAAGCTGCTGGACAAGCTGTCCGTCCACACCGGCGGCACCACCACCACCTGGTTGGCCGGTGGCTTTGACCCGCGCCGCCCGCTCGACCCCCGGCTGGCGTCCAGCGTGCAAAGCGGCATCAATCACATTTACGACGAGTTCACCTCGAAAGCGGCGCTGGCGCGCAAGAAGCCGGTGGCCGAGATCGACGCTGTGGCGCAAGGGCGTGTCTGGACCGGCGCGCAGGCCAAGGAGCGTGGCCTGATTGACCGCGTGGGCAGCTTTGATGACGCGCTTAAATCGGCCGCCAAGTTGGCCAAATTGGAGGCCGAGCCGCGCATCAGCTATGTGGAGCGCGACATGGGGCGGCTGGAGCGCTTGTTGTCCAGCTTCGACTCCGTCTTGCTGCCCTCGATGGCCGCCGCGGTGCGCGCCGAGCTGGGCTTTGTCGTGCCCAAGGGGCTGCAAGAGGTGCAAGCCGAGCTGGCCTTTGTTTCCGGCTTGAGCAGCGGACGCCAGCCCTACAACGCGGTGGTGCATTGCCTGTGCGTGGCACCGTGAGGCTTTCCCAGGCGTTCTGATCCGACCATCGCGCTGGCCTCGGTCCGCCCTCTTAAGTTCAAGCAGTTTCAGTCGATAAAAAGCCTTAAACCGAGGTTCGGGTTCATCTTGAACCCGCCCCGGTAGTGCGTTGGCCGTGAGCGGCGGGCATGACGAGAGGACGAGACATGGAACTGTTGCTGAGCTGGATGCGTTATTTCACTATTCGAGCGCGCATGCAAGGTGCCGTCGTGATGGTGCTGGCGATGTTTGCGTTGGTCGGGCTGACCGGCTTTTTGGGCGGTCTGCAGTTGCAGCGTTTGAACGCCGACTTCATGCAGCATTCGGTCAAGAAGTTGACCAATCTGTCGCAGATCCGTGCGTCCCTGGCCGAGTTGCGGCTGTGGGAAAAGGAAATGATCATCAACTATGAAGATGGTGCCGCGGTGCTGAAGGCGCGCGAGCGCTGGCAGGCCGCGCTGACCGCCACGCGCCAGAACATGGAGCACCTGCTGGAAGGTCAGGACGGCGAGCAAGTGCCGCTGCTGCAGGAATCGATCAAGCTGCTGGCTGACTACGACAAGGCCTCGGCACCGGTGCTGTCGCAGATTCAGGTCGGGGCTTACGACACGGCGCGCACGGGCGACAAGTTGCTGGGCCGGGCCAAGGGTTTGATCCGCGACGTTGAAACGCGGGTGGAGAAAATTGCCGCCCTGATCGAGCGCGAGGCCACCGACAGCCAGCAGGAATTCGGGCGCTCGATGCGCAATATCGGCTATGTGTTTTTGGGCGTGCTGGCGCTGGTGGTGCTGCTGGTCGTGCCGCTGACCCTGCTCAACTCCCGCACCATCACGCGTCCGATTGGCTATGCACGCTCGGTGGCAGAGGCGATTGCAGCGGGCGACTTGAACCGTGAAATTCGCGTCGAGGGGCGCGATGAAGCGGCCGACTTGCTCGCTTCGCTGAAGACCATGCAGGATTCGCTGCGCACACTGGTGGGCGAGGTGCGTGAATCGACGCAATACATCGAGACGGCCAGCGTGGAGGTGGCGGCCGGTAACCAGGACTTGAGCCAGCGCACCGAGCAGGCGGCCTCCAATTTGCAGCAGACGGCCAGTTCGATGGAGGAGCTGACCCGCGGAGTGCGGCAGAGCGCCGATGCCGCGCTGACGGCCAAGGATTTGGCCGGTTCGGCCTCTGAAGTGGCGGCGCATGGCGGCAAGGTGGTGGCCGAGGTGGTGGCCACGATGAACGAGATCAACCACAGCTCGCGGCGCATCGGTGACATCATCGGCGTGATCGACGGCATCGCCTTCCAGACCAATATCCTGGCGCTCAATGCGGCCGTGGAAGCGGCCCGCGCTGGCGAGCAAGGGCGCGGTTTTGCGGTGGTGGCGTCTGAAGTGCGCAACTTGGCGCAGCGCTCGGCTCAAGCCGCCAAGGAGATCAAAACGCTGATCAGCGTCAGCGTCGAGCGGGTCGATGCCGGCCAGCAACTGGTGCAGTCGGCCGGTTCCACCATGGGGCAGATCGTCAACTCGGTGCAAAAGGTCAGTGACATCATCAGCGAGATCGCCGCCGGCACCGCCGAGCAAAGCCAGCGCATCGGCCATGTCAACGGAGCCGTGGTGCAGCTCGATCAAATGACGCAGCAGAACGCTGCCCTGGTCGAGCAATCCGCCGCCGCCGCCGAAAGCCTGCGCCACCAAACACAGCGCTTGTCCTCCGCCGTCTCGCAATTTCATTTGGATCAAGCCTGAATGTTCGGCACCAAACTGCGTCATCAATTGCCGGGCTTGCGCAAAAATTAAATGTATCTGACCCCATTGTTTTG
>JBIIVZ010000149.1:0-6024 GCA_044339175.1 Roseateles sp. | reverse complement strand
AAGGGCCAGACGGGGCACTGGGTCGGCTCACCGGCATCGCCGCGCCGCACCCGCTGCGGATCGGTCGGCATGGTGCGAATCTTGGCTTCGACAACCTCCGGTGCGGCACGCATCGCAATCGCGTTGCCATTGCTCTTGCTCATCTTGAGGCCGTCCAGGCCGGACAGGCGCGGGGTTTCGGTCAGCAGGGCGACAGGCTCAGGCAGGATGTTGTGGCCTGGGCTGTAAATGCGGTTGAAGCGCCGCGCCACCTCGCGCGTCACTTCCACATGCGCGGTCTGATCCTCGCCAACCGGCACAAAAGCAGCCTTGTAGATCAGGATGTCGGCCGCTTGCAGCAGCGGATAACCGAGAAAGCCATACGTGTCCAGGTCGCGATTTTTCTCGACCTGATCCCGGTAGCTGGGAATGCGCTCCAGCCAACTGGACGGCGTGCTCATCGCCAGCAGCGTGAACAGCTCAGCATGCTCGGGCATGCGGCTCTGGATGAACAGCGTGGCTTGCGCCGGGTCGATGCCGGCGGCCAGCCAATCGACCACCATGTCGTAGACGTTGCGCTCGATCAGTTCCCGGTCCTGGTAATGGGTGGTCAGCGCATGCCAATCGGCAACGAAGAAAAAGCAGTCGTGGCTGGCTTGCAGCTCGACCCAATTTTTCAGCGCGCCGTGGTAATGGCCCAAATGCAGCGCGCCGGTCGGTCGCATGCCGGAGACGACGCGTTGGCGCGCCGGGCTGGCCGATGTGGTGAGTGGTGCTGCGGAGGCTGTTGCGGGCGCTGTCGTGGGCGCTGTTGCAGGCGCTTTTATGGAGCTTGCGGGTGTGCTTGCAGGAAGGGTATCGGTGCTCATGGCAGGGCTGGAGGGTCGGTCGGGCATTGTAGGCAGCTACACTGCGCGGCCATGAAAAGCATCGTCATCCTGATTTCCGGCCGGGGCTCCAATATGGAAGCCATCGTGCAGGCTTGCATCGCCGAGGGCTGGGACGCCCGTATCGCCGCCGTCATCAGCAATCGCCCCGGGGCGGCTGGACTTGAATTTGCCGCCAATTTGGGGCTGGCCACGGCGGTGGTCGACCACAAAGCCTTCGATGGCCGGGCCGCTTTTGATGCAGAGCTGCAGCGTGTGATCGACGGCTTTGCGCCTGACCTGGTCGTGCTGGCGGGCTTTATGCGCATCCTCACGCCGGCCTTTACCGCTCATTACGCGCAGCGCTTGCTGAATATCCACCCGTCGTTGCTGCCGGCGTTTACCGGCCTGCACAGCCATGCGCGGGCGTTGGCACTGGGCTGTAAATTCGTCGGTGCCACCGTGCATTTCGTGACTGCCGAGTTGGACCACGGTGCCATCGTGGCTCAGGCCGTGGTGCCGGTGCTGGCGGATGATGACGAGGCCTCGTTGTCGGCCCGCGTGCTGGTGCAAGAGCACCGAATGTATCCGCGCGCGGTGCGCTGGTTCGTACAGGATCAGTTGCTGTTTGAGCACGGCATCGTGCGGCAGGCGAGTAGCGAGCCGCAATCGTTCAGCTGATCAAGCCGGCCAGGATATTGACCGTCAACGCGAGCACGCCGGTGTTGAAAATGAAGGACAGCACAGCGTGCAGCAGCACCAGGCGGCGCATTGGCCGGGCGCTAACGGCCACGTCCGAGGTTTGCGACGTGGCGGCCAGCGTGACCGCGAAATACATGAAGTCCATATAGTCCGGTTGTGCGTCGTTGCCGGGGAACTCCAAGCCGTGCGGCCCGTGGCCGGCATGGAAGATGCTGGCATAAGCCAGCGCAAACTCGACCGGCAGCAGCAACCAGGAGCCGGCCACCGTGCTGATAGCGAGCAGCAAATAGGGCCAGCCCTGTTCGCTGCTCAGGCCGTGGCGTACGTGGGACAGTTCCATGCCGATGGCACCCAGGCTGGCCAGCGCACCGGCCACGGCCAGCAGCAGCACAAGGCCCATCCCGTCGGCCTGCGCCTTGGCCTGACGCTGCAAATGCAAGTGATCCGAGCGCAACATCATGCGCAGCGCCAGCAGCAAATACAGCCAGACACCCACGTTCCAGCCGAGCAAACAGCGCGTCAGAACGGGCAGGGGGGTGGGCAATAGGCTGGGTAGCAGCGCACCAGCCAAGACGCCGGCAAACAGGCCCAACAACAAGCGCGGCCGCAGCCGCAGTTGTTGCAACAGCGTCATGTGGCGACAGCGGCGATGGCTGTAAAACGCTGAACTTGTTGTCCGGCTATGTCCAGCGTGCCGAAAAACATCGCATGCGGCCGTAGCCACAGGCCCGAGTCGTTGTACAGCGGCCGGTAGACGACCAGCGCTTCGAGTGTTTCGCTGTGGCGCGCCACGCCGATGACCTCATAGTCGCCGCCCTTGTAGTGGCGGTAGCGACCCAGCGGAGTGGGCGGCAAAACAGGCAGGTCTGAACTCATTGTGTGGATGTGGGCGAAGAGAGGTGCGCGGCCAGGGATAATCGCGGGATGCATCCTAATGCCCTTCTAGAAATGAGCTGCGAGCTTCTGCACGCCGTGCTCCAAATGGACTCCCCCGCCGATGGCGTGGTGTCTACCTTTTTCCGCAAGCACAAAGGCCTCGGCCAGCGCGAGCGCCACACTCTTGCAGAGACCACCTACAAGGTGCTGAGGCAACGCCCGTTGCTGCAGCACTTGGCCCAGTCGGGCAGTGGCCCTGCCGAGCGGCGGCTTGCGCTGCTGGCTTGGCAGGGCAATGAGGCGTTCTTGCGCGGAGCACTGAGCCAGCAGGAACAGCAATGGCTGGAGAAAGTTCAGACGATCGACACGTCCGATCTGCCCCCGAAGCTGCGCCACAACCTGCCCGACTGGCTGGCTGGCCCGCTGATGGAGCGCTTGGGCGAAGCTGAATTCTGGCCGCTGGCTGCCAGCTTGAACGAGCCTGCGCCGCTGGATTTGCGCGTCAACACCTTCAAGATGAAGCGTGAGGAAGCGCAAGCCGCCTTGACCGCTGCCGGCATTGAGTCCGAGGTCACGCCCTATTCGCCTTGGGGTTTGCGTGTGCCCGGCAAGCCGGCGCTGCAAAAACTGGACATCTTCACTGGCGGTGGCGTCGAAGTGCAGGACGAAGGTAGTCAGTTGCTGGCCCTGCTGGTCGACGCTAAACGCGGTGAAATGGTGGCCGACTTTTGCGCAGGCGCTGGCGGCAAGACCTTGGCGCTGGGTGCGTCGATGCGCAACACCGGTCGGCTTTACGCCTTTGATACCTCGGGCCACCGACTGGCAGCGCTGAAGCCGCGTCTGGCCCGCAGCGGCTTGTCCAATGTCTACCCGGTGCAGATTGCGCATGAGCGCGATGAGCGCATCAAGCGCTTGGCCGGCAAGATCGACCGCGTGCTGGTCGATGCACCTTGCTCTGGTTTGGGCACCTTGCGCCGTAATCCTGACTTGAAATGGCGTCAATCGCCGCAAGCTGTGCGTGAGTTGCAAGCCAAGCAAACGGCCATTCTGGACAGCGCTGCTCGATTGTTGAAGTCGGGCGGACGTTTGGTTTATGCCACCTGCAGCTTGCTGGACGCCGAGAACGAGGCTGTGGCTGACGCGTTCAGTGCCGCTCATCCCGATTTCGTCCTGCTGCCGGCCGCCGAGGTGCTGAGCAAAGCCCATGTCCAGCAGGCCGAGAGCTTGGTGGAAAACGGTTATCTGCGCCTTTGGACGCACAAGCACCAGACCGACGGGTTCTTTGCCGCAGTCTGGCAAAAGCGCTAAGAGGCTCGCCAAGAGGCTGGGCGGCCGACTTGCGGCAGCCCAGCTTGTAGCCGTCCATCCCGCTGAGCCCAGTCTCTGACGAATTTCCGGGACAAGGGCGGCGTGAGAATCCGCCGCTTCAATAGGCGGCGGGTTTGTCAGGGTGAGACTAAATCACTGAAGCGAAGAGATGGCCTCGCCTACACTCTAGGGGTGCTTCTAAATTATTGTTGCGCCGCAAAGCGCAAGACTAGGAACGAATGAACTTTTTGATGACGGTACATGACGCGCTGGTGCAATGGCTGGCGCACGGTTTGCTCGAAGCGAGCGTTTGGCAAGTGGTGATCTTCACTCTGGTGGTCACGCATTTGACGATCTGCTCGGTGACGATCTTTTTGCACCGAGCGCAAGCGCACCGTGCGCTTGAGCTTGGTCCGATCCCGTCGCATTTCTTCCGTGCGTGGCTGTGGTTGACGACAGGTATGGTGACCAAGGAGTTTGTGGCTGTTCACCGCAAGCACCACGCCAAATGCGAGACCGAGGAAGACCCGCACAGCCCGCAAACACGCGGCATCAAGACGGTGCTGTTGACCGGTGCCGAGCTGTATCGTGCCGAGTCCAAGAACATGGAAACCATCGCCAAGTACGGTTTGGGCACGCCCAACGACTGGCTCGAGCGCAATGTGTACACCCGGTTTTCCTGGCAAGGTGTGGTTTTGATGATGATCATCAATCTGGCCTTGTTCGGTGTCCTGGGCATGACGGTGTGGGCCGTGCAGATGATGTGGATTCCCATCATGGCCACCGGTGTGATCAACGGATTGGCGCACTGGTGGGGTTATCGCAACTTCGAAGCCCCGGATGCGTCGACCAACGTGTCGCCTTGGGGCATCCTGATCGGCGGTGAGGAGTTGCACAACAACCACCACACCTACCCGACATCGGCCAAGTTCTCGGTCAAGAAGTATGAATTCGACATCGGCTGGGCTTATATCCGCGCGATGGAAATGATTGGTTGGGCCAAGGTTCGCAAGACCGTGCCCGTGCTGCGATTGGGTGAAATCAAGCCGGCGGACAAAGACACTCTCGAGGCTGTTATTGCCAACCGTTATGAAGTGATGGCTGGCTATGGCCGTGGCTTGAAGGCCGCTTGCAGCGCCGAGTTGGCCCGCTTGAAGTCGCAAGGGCAAGAGCACAGCGCGCAGTGGACACAGTTCAAGTTGGCCAAGCGCTGGTTACACCGGGACGAAGACCGTATTCCCGATGCGCTGTTGACGCAAATCGCCGGTGCCCGCGCGGCCAGCCCAGCGCTGGACAAACTGTTGACCATGCGCGAAGAGCTGCGCCAACTGTGGACCCGGACCAATGTCTCGGCCGAGCAGTTGGTGCACGATTTGCAGGGCTGGTGCCGCCGTGCTGAAGAAAGCGGTATTGCCGAGTTGCGCCACATCTCGATGAGCTTGCGCGCTGCCCGGGCTTGATGAGCTGCTTGAGGCTCCGACAGTCTCAGTGATAGCGCTCACTGCAACGTAAAAAATGACGCCCTTGTGGCGTCTTTTTTTTGTTTACAGTTTGTGGCTTGTCACTGGTGGGCTGTCGTCTCCGGCAGCCGGTCGCCGTGAGGCGGTACCCGCCGATGCTTCGACAGATCGGGTTACGCTCTGCGCAGCGTCAAATGGCTGCGGTTGGTTGCTTCGCCCATAAAAAAACCCCGCCAACTTGATGTTGACGGGGTTCTTTATGCCGCAAGGCAGAGCCGAATTACTTCAGCTTTGTTTCCTTGTACAGGACATGCTTGCGGGCCTTCGGATCGAACTTCATGAATTCGAGCTTTGTAGGCGTCGTCTTCTTGTTCTTGTCCGTGGTGTAGAAGTGACCCGTACCTGCGGTCGACTCCAACTTGATTTTTTCGCGTGCGCCTTTGGCCATGATTGTGCTCCTTGAGTCTTAGTGGACGATCAGAGCTCGCCTTTGGCGCGCAGATCGGCGACGATTTGGTCGATGCCGACCTTATCGATCAAACGCAGAGCAGCATTGCTGATACGCAGACGAACCCAGCGGTTCTCGGTTTCCACCCAGAAACGGCGGTACTGCAGGTTAGGCAGGAACCGACGTTTGGTTTTGTTATTGGCGTGGGAAACGTTATTTCCCACCATGGGCTTCTTGCCCGTGACTTGACAGACGCGTGCCATGACGCTTCTCCGGTTTGATTTTCTGACCAGCTGCCGCGGCGCTTGCTTTTGCTTTCTCAAGCAGCAAGCTGTAAGCCGAGACATCCACATGACCGCTATTGCAAGCTAAGCCTTCGGGCTGA
>JBIIVZ010000148.1:0-6027 GCA_044339175.1 Roseateles sp. | reverse complement strand
AACGGCCGCTCACCTTTCGGCCCCGCGCCCGGCCCGGTCAGCAGCAGCTCGCCCTGTGCGGCGATCACCGCCGTGCGGCCATTCGGCAGCGTACGAGTCAGCGGCGTGCCCGGGTGGCGGTAACGCTCGCGGGTGGAATGGTCGAACAGCGGCTTGCTCTGGCCGCCGCTCAGCGGCTGCAGATAAGTGCGCGTCCAGCCGCGCTGCCGGTCCACTTCGGTCAACAAGGCGTTCAGCCCGTCGTCCATGAAGGCCAGCCGGGCAAAGCGGTGCGGCATGCGCTGCACCTCCTGCGGTTCACCGCTGAAGGGCGGGTCCAGCCGCATCAGCCGGTCGCGGAACGCCACCTTGTTGTTCGGGTTGCCGCCGTCCAGCGCCTCCACCCAAAACACCGCCGCGTCCTTGGCCAGCGAGGCCGAAAAGCTGCGCGGCCCGGTCGGCACGCCGTCGGTGGGCACGCCTTGGCGCAGCGGCAGCCGCGCCAGCTCGCGCAGCACCCGGCCGTCGCGCTGGCGCAGCTCCACCACGCGCGGGAAGTCGTCCCACGGCAGGTTGTAGCTGAACGGGCGCTGCAGCCGCTCGGTCAGCAGAAATTGACCGTCCCCCACGCTGCTCACGCTGCTGAACAGCCCCGGCTCGCCGATGTCCTTCAGCGCCCCGCTGAGCACGTCGATCTGCGTCAGCTGCGAGCGCGCGTGGTGCTCGAACAGGGCCTCGTCATGCGCGTTCTTCAACAAGTCGGGGTAGGTGCGCTCGGGCGAGTTGCGGTTGAAGCTCTCCTGCACCGCCGGCCCGGCCGGCGCGCGCGGCAGGGCCGGCGGCGCGCCTTGGCGGTCCGGCCGCGTCAGCACCAGCAGCTCGCGGGCGTTCAGCCACAGCGGATCGCCTGGGGCCAGCACGCCGTTCAGTTTGACGCCTGCCAGTTGCCGCAGCCGGCCGCTGGCGCTGTCGCCCAGCCACAGCTCGCTGGCGGTTGGCGTGCGCCGCTCCAGCACAAAATGCTGGCCGTCCGGGGCCCAGCCAAAGCTGTGAAAACTGCCATTTTTGGGGTTCTCGGCCCCCGGCAGCTCCACCACCAGCTCGGCCGCATCGGGGCTCAGCAGCTTGCGCAGCCGCAGCTTTTGAATCGGCGTGATCGTTTGCGGACTGGCGCTGCCCGCCTCAAAGCGCAGGCCGGCCAGGCGCAGCACCGGCCGGGCCAACTCCTCGATCGTGTTGAAGCGGCGCAGCTCCAGCGTCGCCAGCGTCTGCCGGTCGGGCGAGACGGAAAAGCGCGGCAAGGCCGGCGCATCCAGCACTTCACGCACCGCCGGGGAGGGCTGCTGGTAGCTGCTGCGGGGAGCGTCGCCGTTGCTTGGCGTGCCGGCGGGCTGAGCGGCCGTTTGATTCGCCACTTGAGTGGACGCTTGGTTGCCGACGGGGGGCGAGTGCTGCGCGGCCGCTAGCACCGGGGTCAAGGCCGCAGCAAGGGCCGCGGCGCGCAAGAGCTGGCGCTTCAACATGAGGGGCTGTCTCCGGGAATGATTCAAATGCGGGGTGGCAGCAGCCAGGCCAGCACCGTGAAGGTGACAAAAGCCAAGCTGGTGGACGCCAACATGATGCGGACCACCCGGCCATTGTCAGCGCCGCAGCGCTCGGCCGGCAGCGACACATTGTTGGCGCTGGGCAGCGCCGCCGCCAGAGCCCAGCCAAGCCCCGCCGATCAATCCCTGAACAACCTCGCCGCGTGCAGGCCCAGGCCGGTGGCGACCGAGGCAAAGCGGTCGCCCAGCACGCGGGTGGCGGCGGGGTAGTCGGCGGCGATGCGTTCGGCCAGCAGGCGCAGGCCGGTGGAGCCGCCGGTGAAATAGAGCGCGTCGATCTGCTCAGGCTTGAGGCCGGCTTGCGCCACCGCTTCGCGGCCGGCTTGCACGATGCGGCCGATGTCGGCGTCCAGCGCGGCGACGGCGACTTGCTCGCTGAGCAAGATTTGCAGGCCGGGCTCGACCACGCTGAGGTCGATGACGGTGTCGCCACCGCCGGCAACGGCAATCTTGGCCGCTTCGGCGCGCGCTGCCAACTCGTGGCCCAAGCGCTCTTCCAAGACCGTCATCAGGCGCTGGTGGTGGCGCAGATCGCCGTAAAAGCTGCGCATATTGCGCAACTCGGCGGCCCGCAGCGGGCTGTACACGGTGTTGATCAAATGCCAGGTGGCCAGATCGAAATAGATGCCGCTGGGCACTTCGCGGGCGGGCGAGCCGGGCCGCTCGGGGCCGAACGAGCGGTAGCCGAATTCGCGCAACACGCTGGCCAGCTCCACATGGCGGTCAAAGTCGGTGCCGGCGATGTGGACGCCGTGGTTGGCCAGAATGTCGTCGCGGCGATCGAGGCGGTCCATGCGCTCGGGACCGACGCGCACGACGGAGAAGTCCGAGGTGCCGCCGCCAATGTCGGCCACCAGCACGATTTGCTCGCGCTGGGCTTGGCTCTCGTAGTCGAACGCGGCGGCAATCGGCTCGAACTGGAAATGCACTTCCTCAAAGCCCGCCGCACGCGCGGCCGCGGCCAGCGAGGTTTGGGCGGCGGCGTCGCGCAGCGGCTCTCCGTCGACAAAAAAGACCGGCCGGCCCAGCACCACCTTGTTCAGCGGTGCGCTGGCACCGGCGTCCAGTGCCCGGTTGCGCAGGCGCTTCAGATAACCGGCCAGGATGTCCGAATATTTGACGCCCCGGCCGCCGCCGACATCGGTGGTTTGGTCGATCAGGCCTGAGCCCAGAATGCTTTTCATCGAGCGCATCAAGCGCCCGTCGGTGCCCTCGACGTAAGCGGCGACGGCCGCGCGACCAAAGGCGCGCGGCGGGCCGTCGGAGTCGTGGCGGCCCTCAACAAAATAGAACACCGCGGTCGGCATCGTCACTTGCCCGCCTTCCAGCTCGACCAAGCGCATGCCGGGGCCGTCCAGTCGCGGGATGGCGATGGCCGAGTTGGAGGTGCCAAAGTCAATGGCGCAAAAGGAGGCAGAAGAGCTCATGGGCAAGGGAGGCGGATCGGGCGCGGATTGTAACGGCCCGTCGCTGCGCGATCAGCGCCCCTTGCTCGACGCGTGCTCGAAGCTAGGTCACTGCTTCAGGTCTTGGCACCGTAAAACGCGAAGCTCATCTCCGGCTGCCGCCCGGCGATCAACTCGGTCAGCGCACGGCCCGAGCCGGCACCGTGGGTCCAGCCCAGCGTGCCATGGCCGGCGTTGATCCAGAGGTTGCTGGCCTTGCGGCTGCGGCCGATGTAGGGGATGTTGGTCGGCGTGCTCGGACGCAGGCCGGTCCAGTAGTTGCGCTCGGTGGTGTCGGCCACGCCGGGGAACAGCTCTTCGTAGCGGCTGACCAGCGCCGCACAACGCAGCTTGGCGGTGGCGCTGTCCAAACGGGTGTCGAAGCCGGCCAGCTCGGCCGTGCCGGCGATGCGCACGTAGTCACCCAGGCGCGAAATCGCGATTTTGCGGGTGTCGTCGAGCAGGCTGACGACGCTGGCCGCCTCGGGGCGCTTCAAGCGCAAGGTGGCCGAATAGCCTTTAGCCGGGTAAATGTTCAGGAATTCGCCCAACGGGCGCAGCAGCGCCGGGGTGTAGGAGCCCAGGGCGGCGACGAAGGCATCGGCTTGCAAACTGCGTTTTTCGCCGGTGGCGCGGTTGGCGACCTGCACTTGGTCGACCTGCTGACCGTTGCGCGACAGCGCCAGCACGTCGTGGCCGTACAAGAAAGTGGCACCGCGCTCGATGCACAACTGCGCCAGCTTTTGGGTGAACACGCGCGCATCACCGGATTCATCGCTGGGCGTGAAGGTGCCGCCGTGAATGCGGGCGCCAAAGTTGCTCAGCGCCGGCTCCACCTTCAGCACTTCGGCTTGGTTCAAGACACGCCGGTCCACACCGTGCCGGCGCATGATCTCCGCTCCCGCCGCACCGGCCTCAAAGTCGGCCTGGGAGGAGAAGAAATGCAGAATGCCGCGCTCCAGTCGGTCGTATTCAATGCCGGTTTGCGCCACCAGCGTCTTCAGCGAGGCATGGCTGTAGCTGCCCAGCTGCACCAGTTGCGCGACATTGCGCTCGAAGGCGGCGGTCGTGCATTGGGTCAAAAAGCTCAGGCCCCAAAGCCATTGCCGTGGGTCCAATTTCGGGCGAAAGAGCAGCGGCGAATCATCTCGCAACAGCCATTTGGCCACCTTGAACGGCGCACCGGCATTCGCCCAGGGCTCGCAAAAGCTGACGGAAATCTGCGCGCCGTTGGCGAAGCTGGTTTCCAGCGCGGCATCGTCCTGCCGGTCCACCACGGTCACCTCGTGGCCCTGCTCGAGCAAATACCAAGCGGTGCTGATGCCGATGATGCCGGCGCCTAAAACGATGATTTTCATAAGAATTCCCTCAAAGACTTAGCGGGCTTGCCAACAGTTGTAAACCCAGCGCAAACATCAGCACAGCGATACCGGCGTCAAGACCGCGCCAGACCGCCGGCCGATTCAATGGCCCGGCCGCTGCCGCCGCGCCAAAGCCCAACAGCGAAAACCACATCACCGACGCCAAGCTGGCCCCCAGCGCAAAGGCCCAGCGCAGGTCGAGCGGGTACTGTGCCCCCAGCGTGCCCAGCAACACCACCGTGTCCAAATAAACATGCGGATTCAAAAACGTCAGCGCCAGCGCGCTGGCCAGCGTGGCGCGCAGGCTGCTGGCCGCAGCACCCGCCGCCAAACCGGACTGCCCAACCCACGCGCGCCTTGCGGCCAGCCAGCCATAAAACAGCAGGAACAAGCCGCCGCCCCAGCGAAACAGGTTCAGCCACAGGGGCTGCGAAGCAATCAACGTGCCCAGCCCGAAGACACCGAGGCAAATCAACAAAATATCGGACAGCACGCACAGACCAACCACCGCCGGCACATGGCTGCGCAACAAGCCCTGGCGCAGCACCAAGGCGTTCTGCGCACCAATCGCCATGATCAGCCCGGCACCGGTGAGCCACCCCTGTGTGATTGCGCTGATGCTGGACTCGTTCATTGGAGCCGGATTGTCGACAGCGCGGCGGAAAACCAGAAGTTGAATTAATATTTCTCGTTCTACATTAGAGACGCTTATGAATGACCTCGACCCTGCCGGGCTGGATTGCATTGCCGCGCTGGCCGACGAACGCAGCTTCGAGCGCGCGGCGCAGCAGCTTTCCATCACGCAAAGCGCCGTCTCGCAGCGGCTGCGCAATCTGGAAGCGCAGGTCGGGCAATTGCTGGTGGTGCGCTCGCGCCCATTGCGGCTGACCGAAGCCGGCAAGGTGTTGCTGCGCTTTGCTCGCCAACTGCAGGCGCTGCGCACCGAAGTGGCGCGGGAGCTGGGCGCGCAGGTGGTCCCGAACGAGCGGATTGCGATTGCCGTCAACGCCGACAGTTTGGCCACCTGGGTGCTGCCGGCGCTGAACCCGCTGGTGCAAGCCGGGCTGAAAGACGGTTACGGCCTGGAGCTGATCGTCGATGACCAGGACTTCACCCACGATTGGCTGCGCCAGGGCGAAGTGTTGGGCTGCGTCAGCACCGTCGCCCGGGCGCTGCGCGGTTGCCTGGTGCAAGCGCTGGGCGTGATGCGCTATGTGGCGGTGGCCAGCCCGGCCTTCATGCAGACCTGTTTGCCGGACGGGCTGAACGCAGCGAACTTTGCGACCACGCCATTTTTGGTCTTCAACCGCAAGGACGACGCCCAAGCGCAATGGGTGGCCCAGGCCTTCGGCGTGCGCGCGCCTCGTTTGCAGGAGCGTTATGTGCCGTCCAGCGAAGCCTATGTGCGGGCCGTCTGCCTGGGCTGGGGCGTCGGCGTGGCACCGGAGCTGCAAGTGCGTGACTTGATCGCCAACGGTACGCTGCTGGCGCTGCGACCCGACCTGAGCATTGCGGTCACGCTCTACTGGCATCAGTGGAAGCTGCTGTCCGATCTGGTCGCCGCGCCGGCGCGGGTGGCGCTGCTGGATCAGATCGGGCGGGCACTGGCGGCCGGGGCCAAAGCCTCGCTCGAAGCCT
>JBIIVZ010000147.1:0-6033 GCA_044339175.1 Roseateles sp. | reverse complement strand
CTGCGGCTCATGACTTGGCCCGCCGCATCCCCGGTGCCCGGCTCGACCTGATCCCCGGCATGGGCCACGACCTGCCCGAACCGCTCTGGCCCCGCTTTGTGGCCGGCATACAGCAGACGGCGGCGCGGGCTTGAGCGGGTCGGCGTAGGGCACGCGAGTCACGTAGGGCGGGTCTGCGACCCGCGATGGGTCTGGCTGCGGCAAGACGCGGGTCGCGACCCGCCCTACGAAGCCTCGCTCAACTGCGGAGCAATTTTTCCTCGGCCAAGGCCAGCGCCTCGGGCACGCCGGACAGCACCAAGGTGTCGCCGCTGTGCAGGATCAGCAGATCGTCGGCATCGACCACCGCGCCGTTGGCCCGCCGCACCGACACCACCGCCGTGCCGGTGGCATGCAGGGCCAAGGTGCCTAATTCCTGGTTGGCATAAACGCTGGCCGAGGGCAGGGTGACCGAGCGCAGGCGGGCATGGACGCGCTCCTCGGCGGTGTCGTCGTCGGCACCGTGAAAGTAGCCGCGCAGCAGGCCGTAGCGGGCATCGCGCGCGTCGCGGGCCAAGCGGATCACCCGCCGCATCGGCACGCCCACCAGGGCCAGCGCGTGGCTGGCCAGCATCAGCGAGCCTTCAATCGCCTCGGGCACCACTTCGGTGGCACCGGCGGCGCGCAGGCGTTCCAGGTCGCGGTCATCGATGGTGCGCACCACCACCGGCACTTGCGGCGCATGCGTCTGCACCAGGTGCAGGATTTTCAGCGCCGACGGTGTGTCGGGGTAGCTGACCACCACCGCGCTGGCCCGCGCCAACCCGGCCGCCATCAGGCTTTGCAAACGCGCCGCGTCGCCAAACACCACGCTCTGGCCGGCCGCAGCGGCTTGGCGCACCCGGTCCGGGTCCAGGTCCAGCGCCATGTAGGGGATGTGCTCGCCTTCCAGCAAGCGCGCCAGGTTCTGGCCGCTGCGGCCGTAGCCGCAAATGATCACATGGGCGTTGGCCTTGATCGCCTTCTTGGCAATCGACGTCAGTTGCAGCGATTGCAGCATCCAGTCGTTGCTGGACAGCTTCATCACGATGCGGTTGTTGTACATCACCAAAAAAGGCGTGGCCAGCATCGACAGCACCATGCTGGCCAGCACCGGGCTGACCCATTGCGGGGCGATCAATTGCTGCTGCGCGCCCAGCGTCAGCAGCACAAAGCCGAATTCCCCCGCTTGCGCCAAGTAGATGCCGGTGCGCAGCGCCACCCCGGTCGGGGCCCGGAACAGCTTGGCCAGCCCGGCAATCAGGGTGAACTTGACCAAGATGGGCAGCAGGCTCAGCACGATCACCAGCGGCCATTGGTCAAGCAGTGGCCGCCAGTCCAGCTTCATGCCGATGGTGATGAAAAACAGGCCCAGCAGCACATCGTGGAAGGGCCGAATGTCGGTCTCCACCTGATGTTTGTACTCGGTCTCGGCAATCAGAATGCCGGCCACAAAAGCGCCCAAGGCCAGCGACAGCCCCACATGCTCGGTCAGCCAGGCGAGGCCCAGCGTGACCAGCAGCAGGTTGAGCATGAACAGCTCCTGGCTCTTGCGCCGCGCCACCAGCGTCAGCCACCAGCGCATCAGCTTTTGCCCACCGACCAGCAGCAGCGTCAACAACAGCACCGCCTTCAGCCCGGCCCAGGCCAGCGACTGCGCCATTTCGGTGGCGCTGCTGTTCAGCGCCGGAATCAGCACCAGCAAGGGCACTACCGCCAAGTCCTGGAACAGCAGCACGCCGATGACGCGCCGGCCGTGCTCGCTTTCCAGCTCCAGCCGCTCGGACATCAGCTTGACGACGATGGCCGTGCTGCTCATGGCCATCGCCGCGCCCAGCACCAGCGCGCCCTTCCAGTCCAGCTCCCAACTCATGCCCAGCAGCGGCAGCAAGCGGTCCAGTGCAAAGTGGCCGGCGACGCTGCCGATGATGGTCAGCAGCACCTGCAACAGGCCCAGGCCGAAGACGATCAGCCGCATGCTGCGCAGCTTCGGCAGGTTGAATTCCAGCCCGATCACAAACATCAGGAAGACCACGCCGAACTCGGCCAAGTAGCGGATGCTGGCCGTGTCCCCCGCCAGCGCCAGTGCGTTCGGCCCGATCAACACGCCGACCGACAAATAGCCCAGGATCGGCGGCAACTTCAAGTAACGGCACAGCACCACCCCCAGCACGGCGGCGACCAAATAAAGCAAAACCAAGTCAAGCGAACTCATGGGACGGGATGTTAAGGGGCGTTCGGGAATAAGTTGTGCATTTGGCCGGCGGATGCGGGATGCGATGCAAGGCGCAAAGCACAGAGATGCCCATTGGCATCGCGAGCATTTGCAACGCCGCAGCGGGCCCGCAGCAGGCTTGTCAAATGTGCAAGTTATTCCCGAACGGGCCCCAAGGGGCGCCAAGCATGCGGCCGCGTCGTTGCTGCTCGGCTTGTCGCTTTGGCACCCGTGTGGGCCATCGGGAGGGCTACTTCGACGCAGTGCTTGCCTACAAGTGAGCGTTTTGCCGGCTTTGCGCAGGCCAGCCTGCATGCGGGTGCCGGCCTCGGTGGGTATGCTCTACACATTCTTAAGCCCAGGCTCATGTCCAAGCAAACCGACCCTTCCATCAATCCGGATCTTGCTCGTCTACCGTCGCCGCAGGGCGGCAAAGCGCCCGCCCGTCCGCCACAGGCCGGTGATGGCGGCGTTGCGCCGGCCGACGACTCGGCAGCCGCTGATCGACCACGGCCGCTGCGAACCGGCCGCTTCAGCCCGGAGGACCTGCTGCCGCCCGTCGCACCGGCCCGGCGCAGTAGCAGCAGCAGCAGTAACTCGGCAGCCGTCAGCAGCAGTTTTCAAGCGGTCGATGTGGCCGGTATCAAGGCACAAATAAGCGACGGTCGGCGTGGCAAGGCCTTGCCTGCCGCCGCCGCGCCGCCACCTGCTGCGCCGTTCGAGGCCGCCGATGTTCGTGGTCTGCAAGCGAAGCTGGCGCAAGAGCGACACAACAAGGTACCGCGCGAGAGCATTTTTTCGCGAGCGTTTTCGGGCAAAGGGTCGAAGGCGGCGCGCCACGCGCCGGACACCGAGGTGATCGACGTCGAAGCGCGGGATTTTTTCACCGCAACGCCGCACGCTGCGCCTGCCAATAAGTCTGCGGCAGCGTCCACGCCAGCCGCTTCGGCGTCGGCGTCAAAAACGCCAGCCGCTTCGGCCAAGCCTACAAGCGCCGCCCCGCCGTCCGCCGACCCCGCTCGGTCAGCGGCCGAGCAAGCCAAGGCGGCCAGCACTTATCGCCAAGTGCAGGGCCCGGCCGCCGCCGCCGCCATGCTGACCAGCAGCAGCAGTAGCGCAGCGGCACCTGCTGCAGCTGTGGGCATCGGCCCCGCGCTAGCAACGGCCGCGCCACGCGCGCTGCCGAGCACTGCGCCAGCTTGGACGCCGCTACGCCCGCAGTTGGACCCGCGCGTGCTGCGCCAATGCCTGTTTGCGCTGCTGGCCACCGGTGCCGGGGCCTTCATGCTGACGCTGGGCTGGACTTTTTTTGGAGCCTGGGGCGTGCTGCCGCTGGCGCTGCTGTTCACCACCGTGCTGATGAAGTTGGCGGCTCGGTTTGAAGCGCAGGGACGTGCCACCCCGGCCGGTTTGGCGGCCCTGATGGCCACGGCCAGTTTCCCGTTGATCGTCTATTTTGTTCAGCATGGGCTGGGGCAATGGCCGGTGTTGCAGGCCTTGCCGCCCAGCACCTACGGCAAGGGCATCGTCGTGATCGACTGGCGGCTGGTCGCCATCGACATCGGCACGCTGGCCTTCGCCTGGTTTGCCTTCACCCGCCATCGCCACCCGTTGCTGCTGCTCGCCGTGTTGCTGGCGCTCTGGTACACGCTGGTGGAGGTGGGCAGCTTTGTGATGAGCGCGCATGGGCTGGATCTGTCCTTTTTGTCCCGCGTCAGCGCCGCCTTCGGCCTGTGTGCGCTGGCTGGCTCGCTGTGGCTGGAGCGCATGTTGAAGCAGGCGGCACCGCTGAACCCGGCGGCGGCCGAGACGGCTGCGCCTTCAGTGGACATCAGCTTCTGGCTCTACGGTGTGGGGGTATTGATGCTGTGGGCCAGCCTGTGGTCCTATGGGCCTAACAACGAGCCGACCCGCATCGCCCATGCGCTGGCCAATCTGATCTTGGCAGCGGCCGGCTTCGGCCTGCGTCGCCGCTTGCTGATGGGGCTGGGCCTGCTCGGGCTGTTGCTGCACCTGCTGGCGCTGCTCACCGGTGACCTGAGCCCGCTGGATATGTTGACCCGGCTCAGCGCGCTGGGCTCAGTGTTCGGTTTTTGACGGTCTGATCAAGTCGGCATCACCGTGGCGGCCCGATAGACGCTGTTTTTCACTTGGCTGAAGACCCGCCTCACCATCGGCTCGAACTCGCTGATCGGCAGCGTCTCGGCTTGCGGGTCGAAAGACGGGTTGTCGTAGAGCGCGCAGAACTCCTCGGTGCGCGCAAAGTGCGCGTGGCCACGGAACTGCTCGCGCAGGTTGCGGTCCAGCCCGATGTGGTGAAAGAAGAAGTAGCCCTGGAAGATGCCGTGGTGCTGGACCATCCACAAATTGGCCTCGCTGACAAAGGGTTTGAGGATGGC
Source organism: Roseateles sp. (assembly GCA_044339175.1). Lineage (GTDB taxonomy): Bacteria > Pseudomonadota > Gammaproteobacteria > Burkholderiales > Burkholderiaceae_C > Paucibacter_A. The sequence goes on along the minus strand of JBIIVZ010000147.1, from coordinate 1,401 downwards.
CGCCGCGATGTCGAAATGGTTGTAGCTGCCCAAGCTGTCACCGATGTCGTGCAGCAGCGCACAGACCACATATTCCTCATCCTGCCCTGCCTTCAGCGCCCGCGTCGCGGTTTGCAGCGAATGCTGGTAACGGTCGATCGGGAACCCGCCCACATCCCCGTCGAGCAACTTCAAATGCGCCAAGATCCGGTCCGGCAAGCCCCGCGCCGCCGCCGGAAACTCCGCGCCGATCACCTGCCAATCGGCAGCGCTGCTGTCTTCCATCCGGGTAAATGTCGCTCTGGCGGTCATGGTGTCTCCTGTTTGTGGGGTGTTTGAACTTGGGTGCGGGCGTGGCCTGAAGCGCCAAGCGCGCGATTCTTGAACCTAGGTTGGATCAGTATGGCCCGCTAGGCGCACGGCCCAGGCCGGGCTTTACCCGCATGTCGCTGTGGCGTGCCACCACTCGGGCCGCAGCGCAGCTTGCCTGGTTAATTTGTGTACACTGAGATTCACAAAATAGAGCGCGAAGTCAAAGGAAAACACCATGGAAGTTACCAAAGTCGGTATCCGGGAATTTCGTGCCGGCTTGGCCGAGTTCATTGCCTCCAGCACGCCAGTGGCTGTGACGCGCCATGGGCAAACCATTGGTTACTTCATACCGACTCATGGCCAGGCCGAGGCAGACATGGCGTCACTGCAAAAGGCCAGCAAGACCCTGGACCGCCTGCTCGCAGCCAAGAGCGTCGATGAGGACGCCGTAGTCGCCGAATTCAAAACTGCTCGTAAACGCCCCAGCGCGTCCAAGAAGCCCACGCCCACGCCCGCGGTCGCATGACATACCCGGTGGCAAGCTGCTCACCGCAGGTCGCCATACAGGGCCGCCTAAAAACAGAGGCCGCAGCTCTTCGGCAGGCGACAGCCGTTCCGCAGCGACTGGCTGTGCCCGGCCGCAGTCCCAAGCAAGAATCGACATGAGCACCAAAGCCATCATTCTGGATGCCAACATCCTGATTCGAGCGGTGCTGGGCAAGCGGGTACGGGAACTCATTGTTGAGAATGCAGAGGCAGTCCAATTTTTTGCGCCCGATGTGGCCTACGTTGATGCCAGGAAATACCTTCCAGCGTTGCTGGAGAAAAGAGGTGTGAAAAGCGCGCCGGCGATGTTGGTGCTGGACGCACTGGAATCCATCGTCAGGCCGCTGGAACTTGGCATTTATGCTGGACTAAAAGTGCAGGCTCTCCAAAGGATTGCCCGACGAGACGCCGACGACTGGCCTGTGCTGGCATGCGCAATGACCATAGGCTGCCCAGTGTGGACGGAGGATGCCGACTTTTTTGGCACCGGGATTGCGACTTGGACCTCTGACCGCGTAGAACTCTATTTGGCGGGCTGATACCAAAACGGCACGGTGCCAAGTC
>JBIIVZ010000146.1:0-6046 GCA_044339175.1 Roseateles sp. | reverse complement strand
GTGAAAACTTTGCAATCTCGGCTTGAATCTCGGCCGTACTGCCGCCGTAATTCAGGGTGCTGCCATCGGCGAACCTCATCTGATACCAAGGTGCCACCGGCAACAACTCCACATGGTCGGACAGTCGCTCGCCAAACAGAGTAAACAATTCCTCGAACAAATGGGGTGCGGTCAATACGGTAGGGCCGCCGTCGTACTTGAAGCGCAAGCCCTGCGTCTCCCGCACGAATTCGAATCCACGCCCGCCCGGACCGGCCAGGGTGTCGATCACGGTAGTGGAGTGGCCGCGTGCTGCTAGGCGCAGGGCGGCAGCCAAACCGCCAAAGCCCGCACCGATGACGACGGCCTTGCCTTCGTTCTGCATACGCTTGATATCGGGTACGGCAAGCCGCTTTGGGCTTGCCGGTTGGGGATGAGCCGTAAGACCTTACTTGGCTTCGGCCGCTGACTTACGCACGGCGATCATGTAGATCATTACGCCGAACATGGCCTTGGCGACAATGTCGGCAATCGTGTAGCCGATCTGCACGGCTGTGGCCGCAGTGCCACCGGTGAAGCCGATCATCGGGAAGACGAACACGACCGGGTAGAAGCACCAGGAAATGACCGTGACCCAACGTGCCTTGCTGACCAAGCCGCGAACCGAAGCGGGTTGCGCGTCGATTGATTTGGCAAGGCCGACAAACAAGTCATACACGATGATCAGGAAAGGAATCATCGCCAGCGCCCACCACATCCAACGCGTGCCGCCGTCGGAAGATACTTCACCCGGATAACCCAGAACTACCATCAGGGCAGCCAAGAAGCCCAGCTTGATACTCTTGCTCATCGTTTCTGCGGCCGACAGTCGCATCACCAGAATCAATTCGATCAGCAGCAGCGGAACGGTCAACAGCCAATCGACGTAGCGATAAGCATCATTGAATTTGACACCCGACGCGGCAATGGTTCCGTTGGTGACGACAAAAGCAGCTTCCCAGGATTGAAATATTCGCAAATAGTGGTAACCGGCAATCATGGTGACGAGTCCGGTAATCGTCAACGCGGTGCGGTAGGCCGGGGCCACTTGCGAGCGACTGAGGAAGAAGAAAATCGTCGCCGCACCCATCACAGCGAATGTGAAAGAAAAGGCGTTATATACAAGTTCGTACTGGGAAAAACTAATCAGTTCCATGGCGGTCCTCGATGTTTTGGCACTGGTTGAGTGCACGCCAGCGCATTCTGTTCGTTTCATTTTCCTGTGCGAATGCTGGGCGTTAAAGACCGAGTTGCTGGCATGGGTACCTGTAAATCAGGAGGGTGGCAACGCCTGAGGTATTCGATTTCTTAATGCTTAATTAATTTAAATAGCATTAAAACCGCGTTACTAAAAATGCTTCATACCCTTGACGGCACCGGATGTTGGTGCGCTCAGGGTTCGGCTGAGGGCCTTCGCTGACGGCATCCGCTGACAACACCCGCGTACGGGCCGTGACAAACGCTACTGTGCCAACTCGGCGCGCGCCATTTCAACCTCCAGGCACTCGACGGCGTCCAGCGGGGTGCAAGCGGCAGCGTCGGCGTAGAGCGCTTCGGCCTGCTTCATGCGCTTGTCCCCTTCCAGCATCACCAGACCCTGGGCTCGCTCGATCATGGCGATGGCGCTGCCGGGATTCAAGGCCATGGCTTGCTCGAACATTTGCAAGCCGGTGGCGCAGTCGGCACCCTGGGTGCGGCCCAGCAATTTGCCTACCTTGGCGATCACTTCAGCATGAAAGGCACCCAGCGCAATGTGGGCGTCTGCATGCCGAGGGGCCAAGGCGATGGTGGTTTCCAGGGCGGTCTTGACCTTGCTGCCCAAACCCTGAGCCAAGGCCTTGGCAATGCTGATGCCCTGGCCGTAGCGGCCGAGCGCATAGGCTTGCCAGTAAAAGGCATTCGGGTTCGTTGGCTCCTGCGCTTGCTGGCTTTCGGCCCGCTGCGCGACGGACAGAAACATCTCCAGCTTGGCTGTTTCCGTAGGCTCCAGATAGTTCGCGTAGAGCGCCTGTGCTTTGTTGGCCACGCAAATACCGGCGGGGCCGGCGGCCAAGCCCGCCGCAAAGGCCGCTTGGAATTCTCCGGCGTGGAACGCGCACCAGGCCTGCACGACGGCGGCATCGGCGGGCCAGGGTTCGGCGTCGCCGGCATGTAGACGCAGCCAGTTCTTTTTCAGGCTCGCCGCCGTGTACCAAAAGGGCGCGTTGTCGTAGGGGAAGGGAGTCCAAGCAGACATGAGGCGGGCCTTTTCAAGTCTTGTCATTTGTATTTATCGGCCAGCGCGAACAGATGCTCTTTAGAAACCGGCTCCAGATAGGGCAGCAACAGGCTCAACAAATGGAACGCACCGCGCATCAGCGCGGCACCGGCCAACTCAGGCTCCAGCGCGTGGCGCGGGTCGCGCACGTACTCGAAACTGAGCCAATAGCTCAACAGCACCACCATCGAGTCGGCGCAGGGCCCGGCTTCGCGCGCGGTCATGCTCAACACGCCGCCGTATTTCAGGCCCGCCAGCACCTGGCGCATCGCTTGTTCCTTGCTGCCCATCACGCGCTGGAAGTCCAGCTCCAGCCGCCGGTTCTTGGACAGCAGATCGTTCAGGTCGCGGTACAAAAATCGGTGCTTCCAGATCAGCTCGTACAGCATGTGAAAAAACAGCCAGGCATCTTCCACATGACGAACGCTGTCGGCGGTGGCCAGCAATTTATTCAGCGCCGTCTCGTAGCGCTTGAACAGGGTGTTGATCAACTCGTCCTTGGCCGGGTAGTGGTAGTACAAATTACCGGGGCTGATGTGCAATTCGGCCGAGATCAGGGTGGTCGAAACATTCGGCTCGCCGAAGCGGTTGAACAGCTCCAGCGTGATTTCCAAAATGCGCTCGGCGGTGCGGCGCGGCGGTTTTTTTGTGGCCATGGCTCCTAGGCTCCGGGTTTCTCCTGCGCGGATTCTGGCACCGCGAACGCCCCTGTCTGTAGGGGAAAAGGCGGTGTTGCGGCCCTCACCGAGCAAGTCCCTGCGAGCATTCTTACAATGCGCGGCTATGCACCCTTCCGCCTCCGCCGGCTCTCAGCCCGCCATTTCTTTCCAAAACGTCAGCAAAACCTATCGCGGGGGGCAGTTCAAGGCCTTGGATGGGGTGTCGTTCGATATCGCCCAGGGCGAGTTCTTTGGCCTGCTGGGCCCCAACGGTGCCGGCAAAACCAGTTTGATCAGCATCCTGGCCGGCTTGGCCAGCGCCACCGGCGGGCGGGTGTTGGTCAAAGGGCATGACGTGGTGACCGACTACGCAGCGGCGCGCAGTGCCCTGGGCATCGTGCCGCAAGAGCTGGTGTTCGACCCGTTTTTTACTGTGCGCGAGTCGCTGCGGATTCAGGGCGGCTATTTCGGCGTACACAACAACGACGCCTGGATCAACGAGCTGTTGGAAAACCTGGGGCTGGCCGACAAGGCCGATGTCAATATGCGCCAACTGTCCGGCGGCATGAAGCGGCGGGTGCTGGTGGCGCAAGCGCTGGTGCACCGCCCGCCGGTGATCGTGCTGGACGAGCCGACCGCCGGTGTCGACGTTGAGTTGCGCCAGACGCTGTGGCAATTCATCGCCCGCTTGAACCGTGAAGGCCACACGGTGCTGCTGACCACCCATTACCTTGAAGAAGCCGAGGCGTTGTGCCAGCGCATTGCCATGTTGAAGCATGGCCGCGTGGTGGCGTTGGACCGCACGTCGGAGCTGTTGCGCGGCCGCGCTTCGACGATGTTGCGCTTCAAGACCGACGCCGCCTTGCCGCCGTCCCTGCTGGCGCAGGCCCGCATCACCGGGCGCATCGTGCAGATCAAGGCGCATGACGCCGCCGAGGTGGAGGTGATGCTCGGCACGCTGCGGGCTGGCCAATGCCCGATTGAAGACCTGGAGATCGGTCGGGCCGATCTGGAGGATGTTTTCCTGGAAATCATGCAAGAAGAAGTGAAAGCCAAAGGGGAGACCGCATGACGGCCATCAATTTACGCGGGGCCCACACCCTGTTCAAGAAAGAAGTGCTGCGCTTCTGGAACGTCAGCTTCCAGACGGTGGCCGCGCCGGTCTTGACCGCCGTCATGTATCTGCTGGTCTTCGGTCATGCACTGGAAGACCATGTGAAGGTCTACGGGACGGTCGGCTACACCAGCTTCTTGATCCCCGGCTTGGTGATGATGAGCGTGTTGCAGAACGCTTTTTCGAACAGCAGTTCCAGCTTGATCCAGAGCAAGATCACCGGCAATCTGGTGTTCTTGCTGGTCACGCCGCTGTCGCACTGGGCCTGGTTTGTGGCCTATGTGGGCGCGGCCATCGTGCGCGGCCTGATGGTCGGCACAGGCGTCATCGTCGTGACCTTCTGGTTCGCGCCGCCGGGCCTGAACAACCCGCTGTGGATTCTGACCTTTCTGGTGCTGGGTGCCGCCATGATGGGCACGTTGGGCCTGATTGCGGGGCTGTGGGCCGAGAAGTTCGACCAACTGGCCGGTTTCCAGAACTTTGTCATCATGCCGATGACGTTTTTGTCCGGCGTGTTCTATTCCATCTCCTCGTTGCCGCCGTTCTGGCAGGCGGTCAGCCACCTGAACCCGTTTTTCTACATGATCGACGGGTTCCGCCACGGCTTTTTTGGCATCAGCGACGCCTCGCCCTGGCTGAGTCTGGCCATCGTCGGCGGCAGTTTTGCGCTGGTCGCCGCCATTGCGCTGGAGTTGCTGCGCCGCGGTTACAAGATCCGGAGCTAAATCCAAGCTCTTGGCCCATTGCACGAAGACTTTAGAATCCCTCCCATCATGGCCGATCCCACACCAGCTGAAGTCCAGCAATTCATCGCCTCCGGGCTGACCTGTCACCACTGCGAAGTCGAGGGCGACGGGCGGCACTTTTTTGCCACCATCGTTTCGACCGACTTCGAGGGCTTGAGCCGCGTGCGGCGACACCAACGCGTCTATCAGGCCCTGGGCGAGCGCATGCGCGAGCAGATCCATGCGCTGTCGATGAAGACGCTGACCCCGGCCGAATGGGCGGTGGTCGGCGAAGCCGGCTGACCACACGCCGACTGCCCGCCCACGCTTTCACCACGCACCCGCCGCTGGCCTTTGTCAGCCTGCGCGGCATGCCCGGTGCCCCTGAAATTACCCCGCGAGTGCCCTGAGATGATTACCTTAGCCCTGTCCAAAGGTCGCATTTTCGAAGAGACCCTGCCGCTGCTGAAGTCCGCCGGCATCGAGGTGCTGGATGACCCGGAAACCTCGCGCAAGTTGATTCTGGCCACCAACCGCGCTGATGTGCGGGTGGTGCTGGTGCGCGCCAGCGATGTGCCCACCTACGTCCAGTACGGCGGTGCCGACATCGGCGTGGCCGGCAGCGATGTGTTGATCGAGCATGGCTGCGCCGGCATGTATCAACCGCTGGACCTGAACATTGCCCGCTGCCGCATGAGCGTGGCGGCGCGCGATGACTTCGATTACGCCGCCGCCATCAAGCAGGGTTCGCGCATCCGCGTGGCCTCCAAGTACACCGAAATCGCGCGCCGGCACTTCGCCGACAAGGGCGTGCATGTCGACTTGATCAAGCTCTACGGTTCGATGGAGCTGGCACCGCTGACCGGCCTGGCCGATGCCATCGTCGACCTGGTGTCGACCGGCAATACCTTGAAGGCCAACCACTTGGTGGAGGTCGAGAAGATCATGGAGATTTCATCCCGGCTGGTCGTCAATCAGGCGGCGCTGAAGCTCAAGCGCGAGGCTTTGCGGCAGATGATTGACGCGTTTGCTGCGGCGCTGCCCACCGCTTCCAACCTGGCAACAACAGCATGAGCAGCACGAGCAGCATGAACGCCTTGAACCTGCGCCAGCTCAGCACCGCAGCCCCCGACTTTGAAGCCGAGTTTCAGCGGGTCTTGCATTGGTCGGCGCAAGCCGACGCCGCCATCGAAGGCCGGGTGGCTGAAATCCTCGCCGATGTGCGCTTGCGCGGCGACGCCGCCGTGCTGGACTACACCGCCCGTTTCGATCA
>JBIIVZ010000145.1:0-6064 GCA_044339175.1 Roseateles sp. | reverse complement strand
CAGCGGTCACGCGGCGGATCTCCTTGATCAGCTCTTGCGCCAAAGCAGGCGAGCCGAGCGCGTCGACCACGATGACGCCCTCCGGTGTGACAACGAAGGCAGCGTTCGAGATGAAATTGCGGTTTGCCGACGAACCCAGCGCCGACTCGCCCTGCACCATCCAGGTTTGCGCCGCCACTTGCCGGGCCAGCAACGCTTGAGCCGATGCAGCGGTCGCACTCAGACCCGCCAGCCAAACAGCTGCGGCGGCACGGCAACAAACCATAAAGCTATTTATTCGCATGTAGTGATATTAGAACCTTGGCGAAAGCCGCGCGGCGTAATGGTTAGTCCGGATGGGAACAACACCCTTATTTCAAGATGCTGAAGCGTCAGCCGCTCAACCTGCTGCACGGCCCGAGCCCTCCATCCCTCGAGCCCATCACTGGACCCGACCAACAAAGCTCGTCACCGAGCAACAAGGAGACGCCAATGATCCAAATATGCGCCCGTTGGGCCCTGCCCTTTGCACTATTCGCTGGGGCAGTCCAGGCACAAGAAGCCAACGAAGCCCTGCTGGCCCGCAATCTGGCCGCCACCTGTGCGAGTTGCCATGGCACCGCCGGCCTTGCCAAGGGCGAGATGAGGTCGCTCGCCGGCCGCAAGGAGGAAGACCTGCTGAAACTGCTCGCCGACTATCGCAGCGGTGCCCAGCCCGCCACCCTGATGCATCAAGTGAGCAAGGGCTACACCGAAGATCAACTGCGGCTGATCGTCAGGCATTTCGCTGCCCTGCCCGCCAAACCCTGAGGAGAACGCCATGACTCAACTTGAACTCAATCGCCGCCATTGGTTGCTCAGTGGCTTGGCTCTGGCTGGAACCGGACTGAGCGGTTGCGCCAGCTCGACAAGCGGCCGCTCGAACGGCCCTTCAATAGGCCGCGTGCTGGTGCTCGGCGGCGGTTATGGCGGTGCCACGGCGGCGCGCTACCTGAAGTTGTGGGGCGGCAATGTGGATGTGACCCTGGTCGAGCGGCAAGCCAGCTTCATCTCCTGCCCGATGTCCAATTTGGTGCTGGGCGGCTACAAACAGATGGCCGACATCACCCGCAGCTACGACGCCCTCCAGACGCTGGGCGTCAAGCGTGTGCAGGGCGAGGTGGTGGCCATCGACGCCGCCGTCAAAGCGGTGCGCCTGGCCGACGGCACGGTGCTGGCTTACGACAGGCTGATCCTGTCTCCCGGCATCGACTTCATGTCCGAGCAAGTCGGCGGCTTGAAGGCGGCACTGGATACCGGACAGGTCCTGCATGGCTGGAAGGCCGGGCCACAGACCGCCGCCCTGCGCAGGCAATTGGAGGCCATGCCCGACGGCGGCGTGTTCGCGATCACCATCCCCAAAGTGCCGTACCGCTGCCCGCCCGGGCCGTATGAGCGCGCTTGCCTGGTGGCCAGCTATTTGAAGCAGTACAAACCGAAATCCAAACTGCTGTTGCTGGACGCCAACGCGGAGATCCAGTCGAAGAAAGCGCTGTTCGAGAAAGCCTTCAAACAGCATTACGACGGCCTGCTGGAATACCGCCCGAACGCCGAGCTGAAAGAAGTGGCGAATGGCGGGCATCTGGCCAAGCTGGACTTCGAGGACGTGAAAGCCGATGTGCTGAACGTCATTCCGCCGCAACGCGCCGCCGATCTGGCCGTCTTGGCCGGCGTCGTCAACATCAACCAGCGCTGGGCCGGTGTCAACTGGTTGAGCATGGAATCAACCGCCGTGCCGGGCATTCATGTGCTGGGTGACGCCACCTTTCCGGCACCGGTCATGCCCAAGTCCGGCCACATGGCCAACCAGCATGCCAAGGTGGCGGCAGCGGCGGTGATCCAGTTGCTCAAGGGCGAGCCGGTGAATCCGACGCCGGTGGTGATGAACACCTGCTACAGCTTTGTGAGCGCGCGCGACGTGATCCATGTGGCGTCGGTGCATCAATACGACGCGGCCGAAAAAACCTTCAAACCGGTAGCCGGCTCGGGCGGGGTGTCGGCAATAGCCAACCCGCTCGAAGGGCGCTACGCCTTGTCCTGGGCGGAGAACATCTGGGCCGACACGCTGGGTTGACCCCTTCCGGCCCGGTTTGTACGGCCGGATCAAGGCTCGTGGCTATTTCAGCCTCATGCCCCGATAGAGTTCGGCATCGCTGGGTCGGCCTGATCAATCTTGTCGGTTTGGGCCTTGCGCTCCGCCCGTTGATCGACCCAGGCATCGGTCAGCGCGGCCGCTGCCCACATCGCGGACAAGGTCACCCACGACGTGACGGTGAAGACCGCCGCGCCCGACAGGCCGGCACCGACCGCACAGCCGCCGGCCAACATGCCGCCAAAGCCCATCAACACCGCGCCGACCAAGTAGCGGCGCATGCTGGCCCCGCCGGCAAAACCTTCCAACTCCAGTTCCCGGAACAAAGCCGCCGCCAAAAATGCACCGAGAAAGACGCCCGCCACCAGGCCGAGGTCAAAGGTCGGCGCTTTGTCCGGCGCAAACAGCACCCGCACCAAGAGCTCGGCCGATGGGCCGGTGAAGCTCAAGCTTTGCACCGGTGCCGCCGCCGCCTCCAAGCTGTTCATCGCCACATAGCCAGTGAACCACCAAGCCGCGCTGATGCTCAAGCCCACCATGCTGGCCCCGGCCCAGCCCCAGGCGCTGACTTTTTGATGCCGCGCCCAACGAATAGCCGCCGCCAACCAAAGCGCACCGAACAGCAGCGCGCCAGTGCGCCCCAGGCCGGTGATGGCGATCAGGTCGCGGGCGCTGCCGCCTTCTACCGTCCACCAGGAAGAAATTCGCTCGCGCAGCGGTGCCAGGATGCCGGCCCCTGCGGCCTGTGCCGTCACGGCAAACACCAAGCCGGACAACACCGAGCGCAAATTGCCCTGCGCGGCCAACACCAGCAGACGACTGGAACAACCGCGCGCCAGAATCATGCCGACGCCGAACAAGCCACCACCGATCGCAGCACCGGACAAACTGCCGCGCGCCGCCAGTTGGCGGGCACTGCTGACATCCAACCAGCCCATCGCGATCAGGCCCTGGGTCGCAAGCAGAGCGGTCGCGAAGGCGAACAACCAGACCGTCAGCTTGCCGCCCGGCTGGCCGCGCGAAAACTCGATGGTGGCGGCACGCAGACAAAAGCGCGAGCGCTGAGCAAAAAACCCGAACATCAGGCCGATCAACAAGCCGCCCACAGCCAATGCCCGGGCTTGACCCAGCATTTCGATCAACCGATCCAGTTGCAGCGGAACTTGCATTGTTTGCCTACCTTGCCTGGCGATGTGCGCTGACCGTCAGGCACATCGCGCTACTTTTAGGACACCCAGCCCGGGTTGCCCTTGACACCGATCAAACGTGGCATGTTGATCTTGCGGGTGCCGACGCGGCCCTGCGTCTTCAACCACTGCTCCAGCACATCCCACACCATGCGGGTGCCCGGCAAGCTGGCGGCTTCTTCGGCCACCGGTGCCCAACCGGCCACCTTGTACTTCTTGCCTGCGTCGATCGGCTTGCCGTGCAAGCGCATGTCCTGGATGCGCATGCCCATCGCAGCGCCGGGCTCACAGGCGTAGCTCAAGCCGCCAACTCGCACCATGTCGCCGCCCTGCTGGTAGTAGGGGTCAGGGTTGAAGAGGTTGTCAGCCACATCTTCCAGCACCGTCTTGATCATCTCGCCGCTCATCTCGGTCACTGTCGCGTACGAGTAGGTGGTGGCCACCTGGTCCATCAACAGCTCGCGGGTGATGGCGTCGCCGGGCAACAGCGTCGTGCCCCAGCGAAAGCCGGGCGAAAAGGCGATCTCGGCACCCTGCACTTCCATCAGCGCATCGACGATCAACTGATCCCAACTGCCGTTGAAGTTGCCCCGGCGGTAGAGCAAGCCGTCGCTGATGGCCAGTTGCTCGGACAGCTTGGCTTCATACGGTTTGCGCACCTTGTCGATCAAGGCGTCCATCTCCGGGTCGGCGCGCAGCATATTGGAGAACACCGGCAGCAACTTGTAGCGGAAGTCGGACACCCGGCCGTCCTTCACCTCGAAGTCCAGCACGCCGAGGAACTTGCCATTGCTGCCGGCATTGGTCACCAGCGTTTGCCCACCGGCGTTCTTGACCAGTACCGGCACCGGCACGCCGTCGTGCGTGTGACCGCCCAGGATGGCGTCGATGCCGCGCACCCGTGAGGCCATCTTCAAATCGACATCCATGCCGTTGTGCGACAGCACCACCACCACCTTGGCACCCTTGCCGCGTGCCTCCAGCACCATCGCCTGCATGTTTTCGTCCTGGATGCCGAAAGCCCAGTCAGCCACCATATAGCGCGGGTTGGCAATCGGGGTGTACGGGAAGGCCTGCCCGATGATGGCGCAGGACACACCGTTGATTTCCTTGATCACGTAGGGGCTGAATACCGGGTCGCCAAAGTCATTGGTCTTGACGTTCTGAGCGACGAAATCGACCTTGCCCTTGAAGTCCTTCTCCAAGATTTCCTTGACCCGCTCCATGCCGTAGGTGAACTCCCAGTGGCCGGTCATCACGTCCACGCCGAGCAGCTTGGCGGCGTCCACCATGTCTTGCCCGTGGGTCCACAACGAAGTGGCCGAGCCTTGCCAGGTGTCGCCGCCGTCCAGCAACAAGGCACCGGGCCGGCTGCCCTTCATCTTCTTGACCAAGGTGGCCAGGTGGGCAAAGCCGCCAACCCGCCCGTAGCGCCGCGCGGCCCGCTCGAAGTCGAGATAGGTGAAGGCATGGGCCAGCGCCGTGCCGGGCCGCACGCCAGCAGCCTTCAGCATCTGCTCGCCCACCACATGGGGGCTTTGCCCACTCATGCTGCCCAGCCCGAGGTTGACATTGGGCTCGCGAAAATAGATCGGCTTCAACTGCGCGTGGCAATCGGTCATGTGCAGGAAGGACACCTGGCCAAAGGCCGGCAGGTCGTACAAACCCTGCTCGGCGGTCGCTGCGTCGGCATCGGCATAACGCGCCAAACCCATGCCCGCCACCGAGGCGGCCGACAGCACCTGCATAAATTCGCGTTTGCTCAAGTTCATGATCAGTACTCGCTTATGTTCTTGTTCAAAGAAAGCCCGCGCTTGGGCGGGCTTGCGATCATCTGGGTGGTCGACTCGCTGGAATAGCTGAATGCCAAAGCCAGGGCGACGAACTACTCGTTGACCGGCGACTTGGGGTCGAGCAGTAGCGCCATCACATCCTGAAGCTGCGCTTCGTTCAACAACTTGGCGTGGCCAAAGCGCGGCATATTGGAGCAAGCGCCGTAGGCCTTCGAGTTCCAGAGCTTGCCCCAGGTGTACTGGATGATGGCGGCGCTGGCCGGGTCAGCCGGGTTCGTCACGCCGCGCAACTTGCCGTAGTTGTACAAGCTCGGCCCGATGGTGCCGAACGACACCTCTTGCTTGGTGATCTGGTGGCAGTTGTAGCAATTGGCACCGTTGGCGGTGGGCGCAGCGGACTGATCGGTCCAGGTCATACCGCGGCCGTTCTGGGCCAGCTTTTCACCCTCACGCCAATCCCCCAGATACTTGCCGCCGCTGGGCCAAACGATGGACGCCGTCGCCTCGGCCTCGATTTTGGCGCTGACCGCTTCTGCAGGTGGCTGAGCGGAGGAGCAGGCCTTTTGCCCTAAATCCTGGTCCAGCCGGCCCATGGTGGCGATGCCCTCGCTGCGAAACGAGGCCTTCAACATCGCCAGCGTCTGCTGGTCAAGTTGCTCGGCACTGGGCATGGCCGCGCAACCGGCGATCACCAGAATCACGGCCAAGCCGGCCATTTTCAGAGTTATCTTTTTCATGTGGAGTCCTTCAGTCCTTGCGTCAGTGGCCTGCGCCCGCTCAGCGCTTCAGCGCCGGGGCGACTGAGGCCGACCCGCTGGCATTCACGCCCATGTAGACACCCAGGGCGATAGTGACTTCGGAGGTGTAGCCGGGATAGGGAAAGCGTTGCTGGCGAAAGCAATCGTTGAGTCGCCGCTGCATGCCCCAGAGCTCGCCGCTGGACAAGCGGTAGGCCGGCCAAGCCGCAAAGCCGA
>JBIIVZ010000144.1:0-6068 GCA_044339175.1 Roseateles sp. | reverse complement strand
TTGTTGCCCGCACCGGCAGGCTTGGTTTGGGTTTGGGTTTGGGCTAACGACGCGACTTCTACGCCGACATCCTCGTCACCGCAGTCCTCGCAGGCTTGGGTCGGGGAAGCAAAAAAGAAGCAGGCTTGCGCGCAGGCCATGGCCACGCGGCCACGCCGCATGGCGTTGAAACTGGGTTTCATGGGAAATCCGAGGACGATTCTGAAGGCTGGCCGACAGCCGGGGCTGGGGCAGCGGGTTGAAGCGGGGGTCAGGCCGCGTCAAGCTTTGCGAAGCGATTCAGACGGTCAACGGGGGGGCGCGCGAGACTGCGCGGGCGTCCAGGCATGGACGCTGTGCGGGCTGCTGTAAAAGCGCGCCGGCATGCCAAAACTGAGTCCGCTGAGCAGCAGCGGGGCCTGTGCGGCCGGCGGCGGAGCGGCCAGGTCGGTCGCGTGCAGGGCGCAGAACGGGCAATGCTCGAACAGGCCGTGGGCGCTGTCCTGCTTTTGCACGGCCCGCTCGGCCAGCAGCGACTGCGCCGCGCGTGGCGAGACCACTGCGCTGCGGCAAATCTGGCTCCAGGCGACCACGTCCCCGCGCGCCACCGCCAGCGCTTGCGACAGCGTCGGCAGCAGCGCCGCCAGCAAAAAAGTCAGCGCGACCAGCCACCGGCCCAAGCGAGTCGCTGGGCTGCGGCGTTGATGGCGGCGCGGCGGGTTCATGGCTTCAGCTCAGGCGAGTCGCTCAGTGTTTGTGTTCGTCTTTGGCCGCCCCGGCAGCAGCCGGCATGCCCAGTTGACGTGCTTCGGCCTTCACTTCGACGGTTTCGCGCTTTTTGTCCCGACCCTCGAACACCAGCGTCAGCGGTACCGCTTCACCGGCCTTGATCGGGTTCTTCAAGTCCATCAGCATGATGTGATAACTGCCGGGCTTGAGCTCGACCGTCTGGCCTGCCGGCAAGTCCAGCCCGTTCAGCGCGCGCATTTTCATGACGCTGCCTTCCATCATCATTTCATGCACTTCCACGACTCCGGCGGCGGGCGAACGCACCTCGACCAAGCGGCTGTCGGTCTTGGCCTTCAGTTGCAAAAAAGCCCCGGTGGCTTTTTGCTGAGCCACCGTGGCGCGCACCCACGGCTGGCTGACCTCCACTTGCGCCCAGGCTGGGCCGCTCAGCAGCAGAGTGGCAGCAGCGGCAGCAGCGGACAGGGCGTGTTTGATGCGGTGGTTCATGGTTTTATCCTTTGAAGCGTTGGGTGCGGCAGCGTAGTTTCGCCCAGCGTGCCAAATCGCAATCCATTCTAGAGGTGCGGACCTGAAAGATGGATGAACGCAAGGCCGTACAACGCCCCGGCCTTTGGCCTTCCGGCTAGACTCCAGCGCTCCAACTTTTCAACCCGGCTCCCTATGGCTCTCAGCGAACAAACGATCACCGATGCCATCAAAACGGTCATCGACCCCAACACCGGACAAGACTTTGTGGCCGGCCGACAGCTGAAGAATCTGCGGGTTGAAGGCGGCGATGTGTCCTTTGACATCGAGTTGGGCTACCCGGCCAAGAGCCAGATGGCCGAGCTGCGCAAGCGCTTGGTGGCGGCGGTGCGTACGGTGGCCGGGGTTGAAAACGTGCAGGCCAGCCTGTCGACCAAGATTGCCGCCCACGCGGTGCAGCGCGGCGTGCAATTGCTGCCGGGCGTGAAGAACATCGTCGCGGTCGCCTCGGGCAAGGGCGGCGTGGGTAAGAGCACCACCGCCGTCAATCTGGCGCTGGCGCTGGCCGCCGAAGGTGCGGCGGTCGGCATCCTCGACGCCGACATCTACGGCCCCAGCCAGCCGATGATGATGGGCATCAGCGGCCGGCCGGAGTCTGCCGACGGCAAGATGATGGAGCCGATGGAGAACTACGGCGTGCAGGTGATGTCGATCGGCTTCCTCGTCGACGCCGACGAAGCGATGATCTGGCGCGGCCCGATGGCCACGCAGGCGCTGGAGCAGTTGCTGCGCCAAACCCACTGGGCCGCACTCGACTACCTGATCATCGACATGCCGCCCGGCACCGGCGACATCCAGTTGACGCTGAGCCAGCGCGTGCCGCTGACCGGCGCGGTGATCGTGACGACGCCGCAAGACATCGCTCTGCTGGACGCCAAAAAAGGCGTGAAGATGTTCGAGAAGGTCGGCGTGCCCATCCTCGGCCTGGTCGAGAACATGGCCGTCCACGTGTGCTCGAACTGCGGCCACATCGAGCATATTTTTGGCGAAGACGGTGGCCGCCGCATGGCTGCCGACTACAAGATGGACTACCTCGGCGCGCTGCCGCTGCATCTGTCCATCCGCGAGCAAGCGGACAGCGGCCGGCCCACTGTGGTCAGCGACCCGGACGGCGAGATTGCCGGGCTGTACAAAAGCGTGGCCCGCCAACTGGCCGTCAAGATCGCGCTGCAGGCGAAAGACTTTTCGTCCAGGTTCCCGACCATCTCGATCTCCAAAGGCACTTGAGCCGCTTCGCTCAGCCTTAGCCTCAGCTCCAGACTGCTCAAATGCCCGACGAGATCAACTCCAGCAGCACCCAGCCCACGCCGCCGCGTCCTTCGATCCGCGTGGCGGTGGTGATAGACCGCGAGGCCGAGCCGAACCAGTGGGAGGCCTGGCGCTTTCGCGTGGTGGACGTGGTGCCGCAGGAGGACGCGTTTGGCACGACCGTGCGGGTGCTGCGCGACGACGGCAAACAGCAGCGCCGGCTGCACCCGAACTTCACGCTGGAACTGTTCGCCGACGAGGCCGAGGGCTATTACTTGAACCTCAGCTCCGGCGCGCCGGTCTGGTTTGTGGTCTGGCGCATCGACGACGAAGACCCGTCGCGCGCCTGGGCCGAGACGGTCAGCCTGTCCTATACCGAAGCCGGTCGCTGGCTGGACGCACAGGAGCGGGTCGACAACGTGCCGCTGCCGGCCGAGTTGGTCGAATGGCTGCAGGCCTACACCGATGTGCACTATCGGCCCGAGCCTAAAAAGCGGCGGCGTCCGCAATCCTTTTTGCCGACCGATAAAAGAGGCTGACCGATGGCTGAGTCCTCAGACAGTGGTGGTTTTCTGGCCCGCTGGGGCCGCCGCAAGACGCAGGCCCGGGCCGGAGAGGTGCTGGCCGACGCGCCGCCGGTCGTGGCCCCAGCGGTCGTGCCGGCGGCGCTGCCGCCCGCATTTCCTATCCCTGCGGCCGAGCCGGTCAGCAGCGCGCAGCCCTTGCCGGTCGAGGTGCCGCCGCCACCCACTTTGGCCGATGTGGCCCTGCTGACGCGCGACTCCGATTACGCCCGCTTTGTGGCCGGCGGGGTGGACGAGGGCGTCAAGCGGGCCGCGATGAAAAAACTGTTCGCCGACCCGCACTTCAACGTGATGGACGGCCTGGACATCTACATCGACGACTACACACAAGCCGACCCGATTCCGCTGGCCATGCTGCGTGAAATGAATCAGTCGAAAACGCTCAAGTTGTTTGAAGAAGATGCCGAAATAGATCCAGCCGTGAAATCGGTCGACGGCGTGGCTCTGGCACCCCAAGCCGAAGTCGCTGCGGCACTCGAAGCACCCACCGCTCCAACAGCACCAACAGCACCAACAGCTCCAACAGCACCAACAGCATCCACTGAACCGGCCGAGCTCGCCGCCGTGATCCCCGCCGTGATCCCCGCTGATCCTGCGCCCGCCACCGATACCGATACCGAAGTCGAAGTCGAAGCCAACGCCCCCGAACCGAAGCGAGTCCCCTGATGACGACCCTGATCTGCGATTGCAACAAGACGATGACGCTGGACGGCCCGGCCCTGATCAAGGCGCTGGGCACCGAGGGTGGTGAGGGGTTGGCCACTGTTCACACGCTGTTGTGTCGGCGCGAGGCCGGAGCGTTTCAACGCGCGGCCAAAACCGGCGAAGACTTGCTGGTGGCCTGCACGCAGGAAAGCCGGCTCTTCCTGGACCTGAACGCGCAGACGCAGGGCGCGCCGGGCCTGGCCGAGCGGCCGATCCGCTTCGTCAACATCCGCGAGACGGCCGGTTGGTCGAAGGACGGGCCTAGCGCCACGCCCAAGATCGCCGCGCTGTTGGCGCTGGCACGCCTGCCCGAACCCGATCCGGTGTCCACCGTCAGTTACAAATCGGCCGGCCGGGTGTTGGTGATCGGTGCACCGGCGCGGGCCGAAAAGGCCGCGTTGCTGCTGGCCGACAAGCTCGACGTGAGCTTGCTGCTGCAAGGCGGCGGTTCATTGCAGCAGCAGCGTGTCATGCCGGTCTACGCCGGCGAAGTGACAAATATCAGCGGCTGGCTGGGTGCGTTCGAGGTCAGCTGGACCCACAGCAACCCGATCGACCTGGATCTGTGCACCCGCTGCAATGCCTGCATTGCCGTTTGCCCCGAGGGTGCGATCGACTTCAATTACCAGATCGACCTGGCCAAGTGCACCAGCCAGCGCGATTGCGTGCGCGCTTGCGAGGCTGCCGGGGCGATCGACTTCCAGCGCGCGCCGCAGCTCAGCAGCGAGTCGTTCGACCTGGTGCTGGACCTGAGCCCTGCGCCACTGCTGGCCTTGCATCAGCCGCCGCAGGGCTACTTTCACGCCGCAGACGACGCGGCGCTGACGGCGGCGCTGCTGCAAATGCGCGAGGCGGTGGGTGAGTTCGAGAAGCCCAAGTTCTTCAATTACAAGCAAAAAATCTGCGCCCACAGCCGCAACGAGCAGATCGGCTGCACCGCCTGCATCGACGTCTGCTCGGCAGGGGCGATCCGTAGCGATGCGTCCAGAAAAGGCAAGACCGGTGGAGCCACGCTCGCCGGCATCATCGTCGAGCCGCATTTGTGCGTCGGTTGCGGTGCTTGCACCACGGTCTGCCCGAGCGGTGCGCTCAGCTACGCCACGCCCCGGCCGGACGAGCAGGGCAAGCGCATCCGCACGCTGCTGTCCACCTATCAGCGCGCCGGTGGCCGCGACGCGGCACTGCTGATCCACAGCCAAGTGGCCGGCACGCGCTTGATCGGCGAGCTGGGCCGAGCCGCCCGCACGGTGCCAACTGTGCAGGGTGTGCCGGCCCGTGTGTTGCCGCTGGATGTCTGGCACACCGCGTCTTGTGGCATCGACCTGTGGCTGTCGGCCATCGCTTTTGGTGCCTCGCAGGTCTGGGTGCTGATGACGGACGAAGAGGCCCCCGACTACCGCGCCGCCGTGCTGGCGCAAATGGAGGTGGCGCAATCGATCTTGACCGGCATGGGCTTGAGCGGGCAGCACCTGCGTTTGATCGAAGCCCGCGACGCGATTGCACTGGACGCCGCCCTGCAAGCCGCGCCGGCGCAAGCGGCCAGCCCGGTGGCGACGTTCAATGTGCAGGCCGACAAACGCGCCACGCTGGACCTGGCCATCGAGCATTTGCTGCTGCAGGCTCGCCCGGCACCCGAGGTGATTGCACTGCCGGCCGTGGCCAGCCCGTTCGGCAACCTGATCGTCAACGCCGACCGCTGCTCGATGTGCTTGAGCTGCGTCAGCGCCTGCCCGGAAGCGGCGCTGGCCGACAACCCCGAAAAGCTGCAACTGCGCTTCATCGAAAAGAATTGCGTGCAATGCGGGCTGTGCGTCACCACCTGCCCCGAGCAGGCGATCACGCTGGAGCCGCGCTTGTGGCTGGCCGACGGCGGCCGCGCGCGCAAGCAGTTGCGGGTGTTGAACGAGGTCGAGCCGTTCTGCTGCATCCGCTGCGCCAAGCCGTTCGCGACGCCGCGTGCGATCGAGCTGATGCTGGCCAAACTGGGTTCGCACCCGATGTTCCAGGGCGCTGGGGCCAAGCGCTTGCAGATGTGCGGTGACTGCCGCGTGGCGGACATCCACAACAACCCGGACGAAGTGAGGATCACCGACCTATGAACCAGCCATCCAGCATTGCCCTGAACTGGAGCAACACCGGCGATGACGAAGAACTGGCCCGAGCGGAGGTTTACGGCTTGCTCGCCAACCTGTTTTACGCGCCGCCCACTGCCGACATGTTTGCGCAATTGCAAGTGGCGGTGACCGAGGCACCGGCGGCCGGCGGCTTTTTGGAGGG
>JBIIVZ010000143.1:0-6077 GCA_044339175.1 Roseateles sp. | reverse complement strand
CGGGCTCCCTCAACCGGTCAGAAACAGCGACTGCAGGTCGCTCAGGAAGTCAAAGCCGCGCGGCGTGGCGGCGATGCGTGCGGGGTCGAGCTCGGCCAAGCCTTTGGCGCGGGCTTGCTCCATCGCCTTGGCAATGCTGGACGGCGGCAAGCCGGTGCGCTCCAGATATTGGCTCAGCGGCACGCCTTCGCGCAGGCGCAGCGCATTCAGCATGAACTCGAACGGCAATTCAGCCCGGCTGACTTCGTTTTCGTTCGAGACTGCCGCACCCTCGCCCGCTTTGACCATGTAGGCCGCCGGCTCACGCCAACGGACCTGGCGCAAGACTCGGTGCGGGTACGACAGCTTGGTGTGCGCGCCGGCCCCAATCCCCAAGTAATCGCCGAACTGCCAATAGTTCATGTTGTGAGCGCAGCGATGGCCCGGCCGTGCGAAGGCCGAGACCTCGTAGCGGTCCATCGCCAGCGCACCGGTGCGGGCGCTGATGAGATCCAGCATGTCGCTGGCCAGGTCAGCGTCGGGCAGGTCCGCAGGCGGCCTCGTCGCGAACATCGTGTTCGGCTCGATGGTCAGGTGATAGACCGACAGATGCGGCGGCTCGAAGGCGAGCGCGGTGCTCAATTCCTGATCCAGTTGCGCCAGCGTCTGCTCGGGCAGCGCGTACATCAGGTCGATGTTGAAGGTCTCGAAGGCCTGCGCCGCCTCCGCGATCGCCGCTTTGGCTTGGGCGGCGCTGTGGACTCGGCCCAGCGCCTTCAGCTTGGCGTCATCAAAGCTCTGCACGCCGATCGACAGCCGCGTCACCCCGGCCGCACGGAAGCCTTTGAAGCGGTCCTTCTCAAAGGTGCCCGGGTTCGCTTCCAAGGTGATTTCGCAACCCGCTGCCAGCGGCAAGCGCGCCCGCAGATCGGAGATCAGCTCTTCAATTTGCTCAGGCGCAAACAGGCTGGGCGTGCCGCCGCCAATGAAAATGCTGACCACCGGCCGGCCCCAGATCAGCGGCAGCGCCGCCTCCAGATCGGCACGCAGCGCGGCCAGATAGGTGCGTGCGGTTTCGACGGGCAGGGTCTTGATGCCGTCGTGGGCCACGCCGGTGTCAGCCTGCAGGCTGGCAAACCCAGCACGCGGCAGCGCCACCACCGACGCCTTGGCTGCACCCGGCAACTCATGGCTGTTGAAATCGCAGTACGGGCATTTGCGCAGGCACCAAGGCAGGTGCACATACAGCGACAGCGGCGGCAAGGCCGCCAAGTGCAGCGTGCCCGGCCGCATCAGATGGAGGAGTTCAGCCAAGGTGCCAGACCTCGCGCATCTGCTGGACCAGCTCGGCAGCGGCCAAGGCACGGTGACTCTGCGTGTTTTTTTCAGCGGCAGAAAACTGCGCCACGCTGCGGCCGACGGCCGGGATGAAGAGCAGCGGGTCATAGCCAAAACCGCCCTCGCCCGCCGCAGCGGGCAAAATCTGCCCCTGCCAGCGGCCCATCGCGATCAGCGGCTCCGGGTCGGTGGCGTTGCGCACCGCCACCAGCGCACAGACAAAGCGCGCGCCGCGCTGCGCCGGCTCGGTCAGCCCGGCCAGGTGCATTTGCTCCAGCAGCACGCGGTTGTTGTCGGCATCCGTCTTCGGTTGGCCAAACAGCGTGGCGTAGCGGGCCGACAAAACGCCGGGCGCACCGGCCAGCCCTTCAACCGCCAGACCCGAATCGTCCGCGAGGGCCGGCAGACCGCTGAGCCGCGCGGCGTGGCGGGCCTTGGTCAACGCGTTCTCGACGAAGCTGTCGAACGGCTCCTCGGCCTCGGCAATCGCCAGCGAGGCCTGCGACACCAGCAGCACGCCCAGCGGCTCAAACAACACCTGCAACTCGACCAATTTCTTGGCGTTATGGGTGGCCAAAACGAGCTTCATACGTCCATCTCCAGTGCAGCGCGCTGCGCCCTCAACAACTCGCCAATGCCTTTTTCGGCCAGGTCCAGCAAGGCATTCATCTGCAGCCGGCTGAAGGCATGGCCCTCGGCCGTGCCCTGCAACTCGACGAAGCCGCCGGCGGCGGTCATCACCACATTCATGTCGGTGTCGCAGGCGGAATCCTCGGCATAGTCCAGATCCAGCAGCGGCACACCGCCCACAAGCCCCACCGAAATGGCGGCCACCGCGTCGCGGATCGGCGACTGCGTGATCTTGCCTTGTGCCAGCAGCCAAGTCACCGCGTCATGCGCGGCCACAAAGGCTCCGGTGATGGCTGCGGTGCGGGTGCCGCCATCGGCCTGCAACACGTCACAGTCCAGCGCAATCGTGCGTTCGCCCAGCACGCCCAGATCGAAAACGCAGCGCAACGAGCGGCCGATCAGACGCTGGATTTCTTGAGTGCGGCCCGACTGCTTGCCTTTCGCCGCCTCGCGGGCGTTGCGGGTGTGGGTGGCGCGCGGCAGCATGCCGTACTCGGCCGTCACCCAGCCTTCGCCGGAGCCGCGCTTGTGCGGCGGCACTTTTTCTTCGACCGAGGCGGTGCACAGCACTTGGGTTGCGCCAAATTCGACCAGCACCGAGCCTTCGGCGTGGCGGGTGTAATGGCGCGTGATCTTGACCGCGCGCAAGTCGTTGGCAGCGCGACCGAGGTCGCGCCGCGATTTCGTTTCAACAGTCATGGAATCCTTCAGGGGGTCTTTTTGGTGGCGCTGCGGCGGCCAGCCTGGGTCCGCAGATGGGTCTGCCGGATCGCCTCATTGATCTCGCGTACCGAGCGCACGATTTCGTCTTCATCCATCGCCGAGCGCAATTCGGCCGGTTCTTCAGCATCGTCTGCGGTGCCGGTGCCCGTGCCCGTATCTGCTTGAATCGTCGAAGCAAAACCGTCCGCGTCCAGCGGACTGAGGGACAAGACCCCGGCAGCTTCATCGGTACTGGCTTCGTCCGCGCCTTCCCATTCGATCGCCAGCGCGGACACGTTGTCGCAACGCGCACCGCCGTTGCGCAGCGCTTGCTCGACCAACTCTGGCACCGCCTCGGCTATCGGCCACTGCGCCAACTGGGTGGTGATCGCACCGTCAAGCACCGTGCCCCAGAGCCCGTCGGAGCACAGCAGCAAACGGTCCCCCGGTTGCAGCAAAAACGGCCCCTGCGTGTCGACCATCGGTTTGCCTGGGCTGCCCAAGCAAGTGAACAACACATTGCGGTTGAAACTCTCACCGGCCGGCGGCTCACGGCCCAGCGCGGCTTGCAGCTCCAAATAGGAATGGTCACGGGTGCGAGCGATCAACTGCGCCGCCCGCACCAGGTACAGACGCGAATCGCCGCAATGGGCCCAGTAGGCATGGCGACCTTGCAAAATGCAGGCGACCAGGGTGGTGCGGGGGTTGTCCGCCAAGCGCTTGTCGGCGGCGTAGCGCACCAACTGCTGGTGGGCGATTTGCACCGCATCCTGCAAGAAACCGAGCGGGTCGGCCAACGCCGGCTTGGCTTCGCGCTGGAACATCGAGGCCAGCGTCTGCAACACGCGCTGTGCCGCCACCTCGCCTTCCGGATGCCCGCCCATGCCGTCAGCCAGCGCGAACAAACCGGCCTCGCGGGTGTAGCAATAACCGATGCGGTCCTCGTTCTTCTCGCGCCCGCCGCGTCTGCTGACCTGGAAAGTGCTGAACCTCATGCTTTGGCTCCGGTTTTCAGATTCTCCAGTTGCAACTTCAAGCGCTCACTGAAGCTCAGCTTGGTGTAGCGCCGCTCGGTCTCGCGGGCCAATTCCTTTTGCAATGAAAACACGCTTTGCGGCCGCGCCAACGGGTCGAGCGACATGCACCATTCGGTCACTTCGATCAGGTTGTCGGAGTAGACATTGCGCAGCCGCGACAAGCTCAAAGCCAGGCGGTCTTTTTCAAGCCGTTGCGGCGCGTCGTTTGGTGGATAACCCTGCATGCAGGCGTAAATGCAGGCACCGATGGCATAAATGTCGGTCCATGGCCCCAGGGCACCGTCGCGCCGGTACATCTCGGGCGCAGCGAAACCGGGCGTGTACATCGGGCGGATGAAGTTGCCTTCTTTCGACAGCACCTCGCGCGCCGCGCCAAAGTCCAGCAGCACCGCCTTGTTCTCGTTGGTGATGAAGATGTTGGCCGGCTTGATGTCCAGATGCAGCATCTTGTGCTGGTGGACGATGCGCAGGCCGCGCAGGATTTCGTCGAACAAGCTGCGTATCGTCGATTCGCGAAACACCTTGTCGCGCTTCATGTCGCGAGCGGTAACGATGAAATCCTGCAAGGTGTCGCCCTGCAGATAGTTCATCACCATGTAGACGGTTTCGTTCTCGCGCAAGAAGTTCAGCACGGACACGACGCTGGGGTGCGAAATCTGCGCCAGCGAACGGCCTTCCTCGAAGAAGCTCTTCAGGCCCAGGCGGTAGAGTGGCTGCTTCTCGGGTTTGACACGCGGAGTGAGTTCACCCGGCGAACGCTCGGCCAGCGACGAGGGCAGATATTCCTTCAGGGCCACGAGGTGGTGATCGGGGTCTTCGGCCAAATACACCACGCCGAATCCGCCTGCCGCCAGTCGCTTGATGATCTGGTAACCCCCCACCACCGTGCCCGCAGGCAGAGGCGCCGGTTTCGGCTTTGACATAATCGAATTTTCCACACCGAACGCTATATGCCAGTCTACAGCATGACCGGGTACGCCAGCGTCAGCTCGCACCCCCCCGCCCCCAGTGAGAACACTGTGGCTTCCAACGCAAGCGTGACGGTGGAGTTGCGCTCGGTCAACGGCAGATTCCTCGACCTCGGCTTTCGCATGCCCGAGGATTTGCGTGGCCTGGAGCCCGCCCTGCGCGAGCTTCTGACAGCCCAACTGAAGCGCGGCAAGGTCGAGCTGCGCATCAACAGCCAACGCGACAGCGAAGGCAGTTGGCCACAACCCCAGCCCGAGCAAATGAACCGCCTGTCGATGCTGCAGGACATGGTGCAAGGCTGGTTGCCCAAAGCGGCACCGCTGTCGGTCAATGAAGTGCTGAACTGGTGCAAGGGCGGCGGCTCGGCGGTTGAAAAGCTCGACGAAGTGGCGATGGAAGCAGCCCGCCAGTGTGTGGCCGGCCTGCTCGAAGCGCGCGAGCGCGAAGGCGAAAAACTGGTCGCCGTGCTGATGGAACGCATCGGCCGCTTGCGCGAACTGGCCGACGCGGCGGAGCCCATCCTGCCGGCTATCGTGCAGCGCCAGCAGCAAAAATTCTTGGAGCGCTGGCAAGAAGCGCTCGCCAGCACCGGCGCGGCGCAAACCATTCCGGAAGAAAACCTGCGCGAGCGGGCGCTGAACGAAGCCGCCGCTTACGCCATCCGCATCGACGTGGCCGAAGAGCTGGCGCGCCTGCGTGCTCACCTGGAAGAAATCGCCCGCCTGCTGCAAAAGGGTGGCGAAATCGGCAAACGGCTGGACTTCTTGATTCAAGAGCTGCACCGCGAGGCCAATACGCTGGGCTCCAAGGCTGCTGCGCTGGAGCTGACCCATATCTCGGTCGAGATGAAGGTGGCTGTGGAACAACTGCGCGAGCAAGTGCAGAACATCGAGTAAAAAGACTGAGCATGGAATATCCCGGCAATCTTTTCGTCGTCGCAGCGCCCAGCGGCGCGGGCAAATCAAGTCTGGTGAGCGCGCTGTTGCAGCTCGACGCCAAGCTGGACGCCTCTATTTCTCACACCTCCCGCGCGCCCCGTGGCCAAGAGCAGCACGGGCGCGAATATTGGTTCACCAGTGTCGATGAGTTCCGCGCGATGGCGGCGCGGGGCGAGTTCTTCGAGTGGGCCGAGGTGCACGGCAACCTCTACGGCACCTCACGGGCGGCCATCGAAGTTCGCATGGCTCAAGGTGACGATGTGGTGCTGGAAATCGACTTCCAGGGCGCGTTGCAAATCAAGCATTTGTTCCCCTACGCGGTGCTGGTCTTCATCTTGCCGCCCAGTTGGGGCGAGCTGGAGCAGCGCTTGCAGCGGCGCGGCGACACCCAGCCGGAGGTCATTGCGCAGCGGATGGCGAATGCCCGCATTGAGGTAGCGCAGGCGTTCAGATTCGATTTTGTTGTGGTCAATGCGGTATTTGA
>JBIIVZ010000142.1:0-6112 GCA_044339175.1 Roseateles sp. | reverse complement strand
CCACCTTCGTGGCGGATTGAAACAACCGAGGGCTCATCCAGCACGATGCCCTTGCCACGCACATAAATGAGCGTGTTGGCGGTGCCGAGGTCGATGGCGAGGTCGGTAGAGAAATAGCGGCGCAGGGATGCGAACATGGTTTTTGGTGGGCACTGGCCTTGACATCTGAGCCCATGGGCTGGAGATCGTCGAACCGAATGCGTTGAACTGGGTGATTGGTTCTGTGGGGCACTGCTTGCAAAAACAAGGCAGCGCAGAGGGGGTTGAAACTTGGCCCTACAAACAACGAGGCTGCTCAAACCTTGCGGTCCTGCAGCCCCAGCGTATTGGAATTCAACGTGGATAATAACTGATCACCCCCAAATTCCCTCCCGCTTTAGCCCATTGTTCGCCCGCTTTGGGCCTTCAATTTGACACCTTGGACCTGGTTTTTCCGATGGCTCTGACCCCACAAGACGTAAGTCGAATCGCCCATCTCGCTCGTTTGGAACTGCAGGAAGCGGAAAGCGCTGCTCTGCTGACCCAGCTGAATGGTTTCTTTTCTATCGTTGAACAAATGACCGCCGTGGACACCACGGGCATCGAGCCGCTGCACACGCCGCTGTCGGCAGTGCAAGACGTGACCTTGCGCCTGCGCGAGGACCGGGTCAGCGAGAGCAATCAACGCGAGCTGAATCAGCGCAGCGCCCCGGCCGTCGAGGACGGCCTGTTCCTGGTTCCGAAGGTGATCGAGCAATGAAAGCCCTGCATGAAATGGGCGTGGCCGAGTTGAGCCACGCACTGGCCACCAGCCAGGTCTCCAGCACCGAAATCACGCAACATCTGCTTGCACGTGTTACGCAAAACGAGGCGCTTGGCTGCTTCTTGCATGTCGATGCCGACGGCGCGTTGCAAGCCGCCCAAGCGGCCGACGCACGCCGCGCCGCTGGCGACACAGGAGCCTTGATCGGCGTGCCGCTGGCGCACAAGGACATTTTTGTCACCCGCGACATGCCGACCACGGCCGGCTCCAAGATGTTGACCGGCTACCGCAGCCCGTTCGACGCGACGGTGGTGGCACGTTTGGGTGCCGGTGCAGGTTCAGGTGCGGGCTCGGGTGATGCCGACGCGGCGGCGGGTGCCGGCATGGTCAGCCTGGGCAAGCTGAATTGCGACGAATTCGCGATGGGCTCGGGCAATGAAAACTCGGCCTACTACCCGGTGCACAACCCCTGGGACCGCTCGCGCGTGCCAGGCGGCTCATCAGGCGGCTCGGCCGCAGCGGTGGCGGCACGCTTGCTGCCCGCCGCCACAGGCACCGACACCGGCGGCTCGATCCGCCAACCGGCCAGCTTCACCGGCATCACCGGCATCAAGCCGACCTACGGCGTCTGTTCGCGCTACGGCATGATCGCCTTCGCCTCCAGTCTCGACCAAGCCGGCCCGATGGCCCGTTCGGCCGAGGACTGCGCGCTGCTGCTGTCGGCGATGAGCGGCTTTGACGAGCGTGACGCCACCAGCGTGCAACAGCCACCGCAAGATTTTCATGCGCAGATGCTGAGCGCTCGCGCCGGTGCCAGCGCCGCGCAGCCGCTGAAGGGTTTGCGCATCGGCCTGCCGATTGAATTCTTCCCGGCGGCCTTGGCGGCCGATGTGAACGGCGCAGTGCGTGCCGGCCTGGCCGAGCTGGAAAAGCTCGGTGCCACGCTGGTGGACGTGAGCCTGCCGCGCACCGAGCTGGCCATTCCCGTCTACTACATCATTGCGCCGGCCGAGGCCAGCTCGAACCTGAGCCGCTTTGACGGCGTCAAGTTCGGCCACCGCGCGGCCCAGTACGACGACCTGCTGGACATGTACAAAAAGACCCGCGCCGAAGGCTTTGGTGCCGAGGTCAAGCGCCGCATCATGATCGGTGCCTACGTCTTGAGCCACGGCTATTACGACGCCTACTACCTGCAAGCGCAAAAGCTGCGCCGCATGATTGCCGACGACTTTCAGCGCTGCTTTGCCACCCAATGCGACCTGATCGCCGGGCCGGTCGCACCGACCGTTGCCTGGAAGGCGGGCGAAGGCGCGGACGACCCGGTCAAGGCTTATCTGGCCGACATC
This sequence comes from Roseateles sp., assembly GCA_044339175.1. GTDB lineage: Bacteria > Pseudomonadota > Gammaproteobacteria > Burkholderiales > Burkholderiaceae_C > Paucibacter_A. Next base: position 4,024 of record JBIIVZ010000142.1, on the reverse strand, counting down.
TTCACCCTGCCCGGCTCGCTGGCCGGCCTGCCCGGCATGAGCGTGCCGGTCGGGTTTGCGGCCTCGAAGGAAGGCGGGGGCATGCCGGTCGGCTTGCAACTGCTGGGCAATTACTTCCAGGAAGGCCAACTGTTGCACGCCGCCCATGCCTTGCAGCAAGCGACCGATTGGCACCAAAAAACTCCGGCAGGATTCTGAGATGGTTCAAAGCAAACTCATTCGCGGCTACGAAGTCGTGATCGGCCTGGAAAACCACGTCCAGCTGTCCACCGTGTCGAAGATCTTCAGCGGCTCATCCACCGCCTTTGGTGCGGCACCGAACACGCAGGCCTCGCCGGTGGACTTGGCGCTACCCGGCACGCTGCCGGTGCTGAACCGCGGTGCCGTCGAGCGGGCGATCCGCTTCGGCCTGGCCGTCGGGGCCAAGGTGGCACCGCTGTCGATCTTCGCGCGTAAAAACTACTTCTACCCGGACCTGCCCAAGGGCTACCAGATCAGCCAGTACGAGATTCCAGTCGTGCAGGGCGGCAAGTTGGAGTTCTTTGTCGGCGAGCACAAACATGTTGTCAACCTGACCCGCGCGCACCTCGAAGAAGACGCCGGCAAAAGCCTGCACGAGGACTATCACGGCCTGACCGGCATCGACCTGAACCGCGCCGGCACGCCGCTGCTGGAGATCGTCTCCGAGCCCGAAATGCACAGCGGCATCGAAGCCGCCGAATATGCCAAGACTCTGCATGCGCTGGTCATGTGGCTGGGCATTTGCGACGGCCATATGGCCGAAGGCTCGTTCCGCTGCGACGTCAACGTCTCTGTGCGCCGCCCCGGCGAGCCGTTTGGCACCCGCCGCGAGATCAAGAACCTGAACAGCTTCCGCTACATCGTGCAAGCGGTGGACTATGAAGTGAACTGGCAGATCGACGAGATCGAGGATGGCCGGGCGATTCAACAAGCCACCATCTTGTTCAACCCTGATGCAAACGGGGGCAGCGGCGAGACGCGGGCGATGCGCAGCAAGGAAGACGCGGCCGATTACCGCTACTTCCCCGACCCGGACCTGCCGCCGCTGGTGATTTCACCGGAGTGGATAGAGCGGGTGCGTGCCGCGATGCCCGAGCTGCCCGAGCCGATGGCCTTGCGCTTCCAGCGCGACTACGGCCTACCGGCTTATGACGCGGCGATGATGACGCAGAACAAGGACGCGGGCGTCTTCTTCGAGACGGCCACCCAAGCCTGCGGCCAGGCCAAGCTGGTCGCCAACTGGTTGATGGGCGAGTTCGCCCGCCGCCTCAACAGCGAAGACCGGCCGCTGTCCAGCAGCCCGGTCAAGGCCGCCACCTTGGCGGCCTTGATTGCCCGCATCAGCGACGGCACGATTTCCAACAACGGCGCGCGCCAATTGTTTGAAGTGATGTGGACGGGCGACTCCCAAGACGTCGATGCCCTGATCGACTCGCTGGGCCTCAAGCAAATGAGCGACAGCTCGGCGCTGGAAACCCTGCTCGACGCGGTCCTGCTGGCCAACCCGAAATCGGTCGAGGAATTCCGTGCCGGCAAGGAAAAAGCCTTCAACGCCTTGGTCGGTCAGGTGATGAAAGCCAGCCAGGGCAAGGCCAATCCAGCGCTGGTCAACGAGCTGTTGAAACGCAAGCTCGGTTGACCGCTGCGCTGCCGGGCTTCAATGCGGCGGTCGCGGGGATAGCGGGGCTAGCGACGCTGACGCAGCACTCCCCAAGCTGCCGGGCGCAGCACCGGCCCACAGCCGCTTGAGCCGCGCCAGTTCGGCGTCGTAGAGGCCGCCAATGCGCACCAACTCGGCCTTCTGGTTCTCGACCAATTCGCGCTGCGCATCGGCCGCCGCGTCGTTGGCGTCAAGTTGCTGCTTGAGCTTGGGCTGCAGCGGCCGGCCTTTGTAGAACTGGGCCTCGTCGATCAGCGGCTTGCGCTCCAGCGCCAAGTCCCGGATGCGGTGCTCGGACAACTGCCGGGCCTTGTTGGCGTCATCCAGCGCGGCCGTGCGGGCACGCTCATGGGCGGCTTCGTTGGGGTAGCGCAGCATCAGATGGCGGTCACGCCGCACCTCGTCGTTGCGCGCGGCCAACTCGCTGGCGAGCCGGTAGCTGCGCGCCTCTTGCAAGGCCCGCTCCTCCAGCGACAAGAACGGCGGCAGCGTGGCTCGCAGCGAACCGTCGGCGTTCAAGATGCGCTGCTCGGTCGCACTGCATTCGACGATCGGGCGGTCCGAGGTCATGCGCCGGCCGTCCCGCGTGGTGCAGGTGTAGATGCCAGAGCTGCCGGGCTTGGCCGATGAGGGTGACGTCTGGGCTGAGGTTTGTGCCGACGCCTCACGGGTCAGCAGCAACGACAGCAGACCAAGAACGCAAGCCGCCAACGCAAACGGGGTGACCGGGACGGCCAAACCGGACGCGTGCCGACGCTTGAATTCAGGGCCTGCAGCCATCAGACCCCGTAACGGTCACGATAGGCCTGTACCGCGCCCCGGTAGGACGCATTGGCGATGGCGGCGGGTTGGTCCGAGGCCTGCAAATAAGCCAGCAGGTCGGCCAAGCCCGCAATGGCGATCACCGGCAAATGCAGTTGCTCGCTCACGTACTGCACCGCCGACCACGCCATGTCCACGCCGCCTTCGGCCGCTTTTTCTTGGCGATCCAGCGCGATGGTGACGCCGCAAGGCGTGGCACCGGCGGCCCGGATCATCGCAATCGATTCGCGCACCGAGGTGCCGGCAGAAATCACGTCGTCGATGATCAATACCCGACCCTGCACAGGCGCACCGACCAGGGTGCCGCCCTCGCCGTGGTCTTTCGCTTCCTTGCGGTTATAGGCAAACGGCTTGTTATGGCCCCGCCGCGCCAGCTCGACCGACAGCGCCGCCGCCAGCGTGATGCCCTTGTAAGCCGGGCCAAAAATCATGTCGAACTGCAAGCCGGAGTCGAGCAGCCGCTGCGCATAGAACTGCACCAGGCGGCCCAGCTTGGCCCCGTCATCGAACAGACCCGCGTTGAAGAAGTACGGGCTCAGCCTACCGGCCTTGGTCTTGAACTCACCAAAGCGCAAGACGCCCGCTTCCACGGCGAAAGCAACGAATTCCTGGGCGAGCATCTGGGGGTTTTGATCGGTATTCATGGGCGAGTTTATGCAGCAATTCGCCGCATTGTAGGTGGCGTGAAAATCGGTAATGGCTTGAAAACAGGCTGAAAATCGAACCAGAATTGCTGGCGCGGGACGCGGCAGCGGGCCGGCACTGGCGCGACGCTGAGCCGCCGCTGAACCCTCGCTGCTCCCCCACTGAACCCCCCGCGAGGCTCGGCGATACTGCCCACCAAATCAGTTTTAGAGAGCAGCTACCGTATGCGTTTCATCACCGCCAACCTGAACGGCATCCGCTCGGCCGGCAGCAAAGGATTTTTCGATTGGCTGGCACAGCAGCAGGCCGACGCCGTCGGCGTGCAAGAACTGAAGGCTCAGCAAGAGCATGTGGACGGCATTTTCTGCAGCGCCGGCAAGCTCAATGGCCATTTCCACTACGCCGAGAAAAAAGGCTACTCTGGCGTCGGCCTCTACACCGCCGAGCAACCCAGCGATGTGATCGTCGGCCTCGGCGTGTCCGAATTCGACATCGAGGGCCGCTGGATCGAAAAGCGCTTCGACAAGCCCGGCCGCAAGCTCAGCCTGATCAGCTGCTACTTCCCCAGCGGCTCCAGCGGCGACGAGCGCCAGCAGGTCAAGTTCCGCTTCCTGGCCGCGCTTTACCCACATTTGATGGCGCTGAAGGCCGAGCGCGAATTCATCTTGGTCGCCGATGTGAACATCGCCCACAAAGAAATCGACCTGAAGAACTGGAAAGGAAACCTGAAAAACTCAGGCTTTTTGCCCGAGGAGCGAGCCTGGATGACGCAGTTGATCGACCCCGCGCAGGGCGGTCTGGTCGACGTCTTCCGCACGCTGAACGACCAACCCGACCAATACACCTGGTGGAGCAACCGCGGCCAAGCCTATGCCA
>JBIIVZ010000141.1:0-6136 GCA_044339175.1 Roseateles sp. | reverse complement strand
GCTAACCATTGCCGCAGCGGCGTGAACAACAGGACGAAGAGCACGACGTTGCCGGCCACCGTCAGCCAGAAGCGGCGGCGGAACTGGACCTTGCCGGTTTTGTGCCGCAGCAGATGCTGGGCCAGCAGGGCACCGGGCCAGCCGCAAGCCAGCGCCAAGCCGTGCAAGGTGGTCTCGGCCACCCGCCACTGGCCCAGCCGGGCGGCTCGCTTGTCCCCCGCGTAGACGATAAAGGTGGCCAAGCTCATCGCCATGTAACCACCCCACAGCGCCGGTGGCATCGGCCACAGCAAATGGCACAGCAGGTAGAAAGCGGCAAAGCCGGGGATCAGCCACAACGGGCTGACGGCTGCCGCTGGTCGGCCCGCCCGCGCGAGGACGGGCAGCGCCAAGCCACGCACTTGCACCGCTCGGCGTTTGCCGTTGTGGTCCTGACCCACCAAAAAAGTCAGCGATTCACCGACCTGCGGGCGTCCGACGCGCAAGCTGAAATCCTTGACATGCACGAACAGCCGGGCCTCACCGTTCTTCGGGGCGATGAAGCCATAGCCCTTGTCGTCGTCCCATTGGCTTAAAAGCCCGTCTTGTCGCATAGATTGATTCATTGGACTTACGCAAAATCGTCCCTGCGTCACTGCGACGCCTCGCCGCACTAGGAAGTACCAAGCGTACTGTCTTTGGCAGCGTGCCAATTTTGCGTAAGTCCCAACTCAGTGAAACTGCGGTTCTGGTCAGACCAAAAAAAGGCCCGCTTGCGCGGGCCTTTTTGGAACTGACAAGCGTCAAAAACTTGGATCAGCGGCCGAAACCGCTGCGGCGCGGAGCACCACTCGGAGGGCCGCTGCGCTTGGCCGGGCCACCGGGGCCACGTGAGTCGAAGCTGCCGCTCGGGCGACGATCTGCGCCAAAGCTGGGCTTGGCACCGAAGGACGGCTTGTCGCCAAACGCCGGACGGTCGGTACGCGGAGCGAAACTACGCTCGTTGCCACGGTCGGTCGGGCGGTCGTTACCGCGATCAAACGCCGGGCGGGCGTCCTGACGGAACTCGCCACCGGCCGGACGCGCTGCATCACGGTTGAACGGCTGGCCACCTTCGCGGTTGAACGGCTGGCCGCCGTCACGGTTGAACGGCTGACCGCCGTCACGGTTGAACGGCTGACCGCCTTCACGATTGAACGGCTGGCCGCCATCGCGGTTGAACGGCTTGCTGCCGAACGACTTGTTGCCGCCGCCAAAGCTCTTGTTGCCGTAAGCAGGCTTGGCACCCCATGACGGACGCGGTGCACCACGGTCTTCAAAACCACCGGCACCGGCAGGCCGTGGCGGGAAGATGCGCGGCTCTTGGCTCTTGGGCTCCAAGCCTTCGATCTGTGCCACCGGGATTTGCTGGGTGGTGAACTGCTGGATTCGGCGAATCATCGAGACGTCGTCACGCGAAGCCAGCGTCACTGCCAGACCAGCGCGGCCGGCACGGCCGGTACGGCCGATACGGTGCACATAGTCCTCAGCCTTCATCGGCAGGCCGTAGTTGATCACGTGCGAGATCGTCGGCACGTCGATGCCGCGAGCGGCCACGTCGGTCGCGACCAGCACGCGCACTTCACGACGGCGCAGCGCCATCAGCGTGCGGTTACGGCGACCTTGCGGCATACCGCCGTGCAACGGTGCCACCGAGTGACCCAACTCTTGCAGACGCTCGGCCAACCAATCAGCATCGCGCTGGGTGCTGGTGAACACCAGCGCTTGATCCATGTCCTTGTCGGCCAGCAGATGCTCCAACAATTGGTCTTTGTGGTTGTTGTTGTCAGCCCAGTGCAGGCGCTGGGTGATGTTCTCGTGGGTGTCGGTGTGCGAAGCCACGTCAACGCGCAACGGATCGCGCATCAAGTCGTGAGCCAAGCGGCCCACATGGCCAGCAAACGTCGCGCTGAACATCAGCGTCTGGCGCGTTGCGGGGATGCGCTCGGCGATGGTCTTGATGTCGTCGATGAAGCCCATGTCGAGCATGCGGTCGGCTTCGTCAAGAATCAGGATGTCGACGTTGTCGAGCACGGCACGGCCGGACTGCAGGTGATCCAACAAACGGCCTGGCGTGGCGATCAAGATGTCCAAAGGACCGCTCAATTGCTTCAACTGCAGGGCGTAAGGCATGCCGCCCAACACGGTCGACAGCTTCAGGCCTGGCACATAGCGGCCGTAGGTCTGAGCGGCCTTGGCCACTTGCATGGCCAGCTCACGGGTGGGGCACAGAACCAGCACGCGGGGGCCGTAGTTCTTGCCCTTTTGGCGGGTCGCGGCATCAGCACGGCCGTCCAACACTTTTTGCAGTGCGGGCAGGATGAAAGCAGCCGTCTTGCCGCTGCCGGTGCGGGCCGACACCATCAAGTCTTGGCCCTTCAGACCGGCGGGGATCGCCTGGGTCTGGACATCGGTTGCGGTCTCGTAGCCACTGTCTTTGACAGCGCGCAACAGGGATTCGTGCAAACCTAGATTTTCAAAGCTCATATCTTCTTTCGAGATAGCCATGCCCCATCCGGCCTCAGCAGGAAAAGCGCATGAGCTTGCAACACAGAGGTGCTGCAAGCCAATAAAGTCGCTGGGAGAAAGCTCGCGTCGTGCACCAGGGCTTGAAATGAGACGGCAAAAGTTGTCGTCTGGAGCCTGGTGCGGCGCCGGGGGAACAGTCAAAGCGACGGCATCGCCGCCGACCGTACCCGGGGGGTGTTCAGCGCGTCACCCTTGAGGAGGGTGAACGTCACTGCGCGCAAAGATTTGGGCAGTGGCCTGAACGAGGTCAGAGGAGACGAACGAAATGGAGCGGCAAACACCGCGCCAAGCCCATTAATGTAGCACACTAGGGTTTTTACGGAAGTCATATCTTTGAAATAATTGGGAATAGCGCCCAAATGTGACTTCGGTCACGGCCCAAGCCGGCTGGCGAAGTTGTAGGGCGGGTCGCGACCCGCGTTCAGCCGACTGTGGCGCCCGTGCTGGCACCCCACTGCTCGTGCCCAAGTCGCCCGCGGGTCGCGACCCGCCCTACGTCACCGACACCGGTTGAATCTATTTTGCTTGTGGTGGGGGTGAGAGCTTTTCACTGGGCCCCCACCCCCACTTTCACAGCGGCAACGCTGCACACACTGCCACCAGCGCCTGCATGAAGCGGCTCAGCTCATCCCCGTGCAGCAATTGCTGGCTGGCATCGCCGTCCAGACTGCCCGCGCTCAGGTCGGGCTGGCTGTCCAGCACCTGCAACATCGCCTGCTCCAGGCCGCTTTGCGCCTGCAGCTGGATCAGGGGCAAGCCGCGCGTGTCCTGATCAGCAAAATCCACCAGCTGCGACAAGCGCTGCTCCAGCAAACGGTCACCCCAAGGCAGCTCCAGATTGACCAGCCCCGCGTCGGCGACTCGCAAGTCCAGGCCCAGGCCGGCCGCGTCGCTGCACAGCAAAACCGTCACGCCCGCATCATTGCGCCAGCGCAAGGCCAGGGCTTGGCGCTGCGCCAGCGGCAGATCGGCGTGAATTTGCACTGCGGCGATGCCGGCCGACTGCAAGCGCAGCAGCAACAGCGCCAACGCGTCGTCCCACTGGCAACACACCAGCAAGCGCTCGGCGGCAGCACCCAGCAGCTCCCGCGTCAAAGCAGTCACAGCCGCCAACTTAGGTGCCGCACCGGCCTCGCCAAGCAATTGCGGGCTGATGGCCAAACGCCGCAGACCTTGCAGCACGCGGCCTATCTGCAGTTGCTCGGCGTCAGACACATAGCCGCTGCGCTGCCAGCGCGCCACGCTGCGGCGCAGCGCCGCCACCGGTGCCACTTGCAGGGCCAATTGCTGCTCAGTCAGCGCCACCGCGCGCAATTGCACCAGCGCCAGCGGCAGCGACGACAACAGCTCCGACTTGCTGCGGCTGAACATCACGCGCTCCAAGCTGTCGTCGATGTCATCCAGCGCGCTGAAGCCGACCACACGGCCCAGCTCGTCGCGGCGCGCGTGGCTGCGCAAAAACTGCGCCAGCGGCCCGCTGCGCTGCGCGTCCAGCAACTCCACCAGCGGCAACAAGTCTTGCGGCTGCCCGTTCAGGATCTGGCCGCTCAACATCAGCATGAAGCCGCTGTCGAGCTGCTTCAGCGCGGCCAGCGCGTCGCTGTCCAACCGCTGCGCCTCGTCCACAATGATCAGCTCCGGCGCAAAGCCCTGCAGCAGGGCCAGGTCTTGCTGCAGTGACGCGGTCGCGGCCACCTTCAGCTGACCGGGTGCCGCCAACTGGGCCTGGCGCGCCGCCGTGTCGCCCCAGACGATGTCGGCCTGCGCCGGACTGAGCGTCTGCGCTTCGGTCAACCAGCGCGCTTGTGCCGATTCAGCGCACAACACCAGCACCCGCTCGACGCCAAAATGCTGCATCAGCAACTCGGCTGCCGCCAAGGCCGGGGCGAACAGGCCCAAGCCCAGGTCGTCGGCCACCAAGCTGCGCCCGGCGCAAGCGGCGTAAATAGCGGCCTCCAATTGGTAGTGCGGCAAGGGCAGCTTCAACAGGCCGCGCAGGCCTGAGCTTTCCAGCCCCTGCGGGTAGGCCTCGCCCAGCCGCTGCACGCGCTGGGCCGCATCGCGGCCCAGGGCCAGCAACTCCCACACGGCGGCATCGACCCGCAACTCATGGCCGGCCTCGGCCGCCAAATGCAGCAACTGCTGCAACGCACCATCGGCCTCGGCATGCAGGCGGCCACGTGCATCCAGCAGCGCATAAGCCGCACGCCCGACCGACTCGGGGCAAGTACGGCCCTGCCGCCAGCGCAACACATGGCGAGCCCCCGCGCTCAAGCTGATTTCGCTGTAGTCGGTTTGCACGCCGCGCACCAGCGCATCACGCGAGTCCCGGTCGGCCAACAAGGTACGCAGGGCGAAATCGACATGCTCGCAAAAGCCATGCTCGCTGAGCGCAAAAGCCTCGCAGGTGCAGCGGCAGTCCTGCGGTGCCGCACCGCGCACGCTGACCCGCCAGCTCTGCGAGCCGACCAGTTCGGCCACACGGTAATCGGCCAACAGACGCTCACCCCCCTCACCGCTTGAGCTGCCGTCCCGCTGCAGCGCAAAACGTGCGACGGCTTGCGGCGCTGGTTGGGCGGCAGGTTGAGCGACCGGTTGAACGGCAGGTCGGGCGACGGGCGGCGCAGGCCGGGTGGGCTGCGAAGCCGCAGCCGCGGCCGGGCTTGGAGCCATTCGGTCTTGTCGCAGCAGCGCTGCATTTTGAGTTCGGCCGCCCGGCTTGCCGGACTTCTTGTTCCTGGCCCGGCCACCGTCCCTGCCCTGCCGCGCTTGGGGCTGGGTGGGTGCTGGTGCTGGTGCTGGTGCTGGTGTGGAAGCAACGACAGGCGCAGGCGCGGCGATGACGGCCGGAGCCGCCACCGGCGCGACTGGCACCGGTGCCGGCTTGGCCGCTTGCACCGGCTGAGTGGGCTGAGCTGATTTAACCGGCTTGGCCGGCTTGGCCGCGGCTTTTTTGCTGGTCGGCGGCATCACTTGGGCGGCAGCACCAGGCTTGGCCGGCTTGGCCGCCTTAACTGGAGCGACTGGAGCGGGAGCAGGCACCGGTGCGACTGCTGGAGCTGCCGGGGCTGCCACTTTGGGCTTAGCCTTGCTGGTTTTTGCCGCCACGGCTTTCACTGGGGCCGCCACAACCGCTGGGGCCGACACGGTTTTTACCGGTGCCACTTTGGCCACGGTTTTCTTGGCGACAAGCGCTTTCGGCGGTGCTGCCACGGCAACCGGAATTGCCACAGCCACCACAGGGGCAGCGGCAACTGCGGCCACCTTTGGCGCGGCGGGCTTCTTCAGCGTCGCTTTCGGCGTCGCTTTCGGAGCAATTTTTGGAGCAACTTTCGGAGCCACCTTGGCGGCCGGCTTGGCCAGTGGCTTGCGCGCCTCAACCGGTGCAGCAACCGGCTTAGCAACCGGGCTGACTGCGGCTTTCACTGCCGGCTTGGCTGGCGACTTCTTCACCGCCACCGCAGCAGCAGCAGCAGCCGCCGCCGCCACAGCCGCCTTGGCGACCTTGGCGGGCGGCTGACTGACAGGCTTAACAGGCTTGACAAGCTTGACGGGTTTGACGGGCTGAGCCACCAGCTTGCCGGATTTG
>JBIIVZ010000140.1:0-6164 GCA_044339175.1 Roseateles sp. | reverse complement strand
AAGCGGGGCTGAGCGCCGCGTCCAGCCGGGCAATCGCCTGATCGGCAACCGCCGGCAGAAAGCGCTGCAACGAACCCAAACCGGGTACGGCCAGATCGGGAACCAACTCCAGCAGCGGCAGCAGCACGAAAGCCCGCTGCTGCAAGCGCGGGTGCGGCACGGTCAAGCGCTCGGTCTGCAATTGCTGCTCGCCGTAAAGCAGCAAGTCCAGATCCAGCGTGCGCGGCGCATTGAAAAAGGGCCGCGCGCGGCCATGAGTGCGCTCCAGGAGTTGCAGATGATCGAGCAGGTCGAGCGGGGCCAGCGCCGTATCCAGGCAAGCCACCGCGTTCAAATAATCAGGCCCGTCGGCTTCGACCGGCGCACTGCGATAAATGCCGGAAACGGCCTGCAACCGGGTTTCTGGCAGCGTCGCCAGCCTGGCCAGCGCTTGCGACAGGGTTTGGGTCAGATCACCCAGATTGGCACCCAAACCGATAAAGACCAAGGACCGGACCTGACCCATGGTCTGTGCTGGCATCGGTCCCATCGTCACTCGGCAGCGGGTTTACTGCCTGCACTGTTGCCCTCAGCCGGCTCGCTGCTGGCCCCCTCGCCTGCCCCCGCGCCGCTGCCCTTGCCGGGTGACTTGCGCCGACGCCGACGCTTCTTGGCCGGCAGGTCGTCGGACAAAGGCGTTGGCTCGTCGTCATCCTCTTCGTTGGCCAGCGCGGCGTTTGCTGCAGCGCTGCGCGGCAGTTGATGCACCTTGCCGACACGGCGTTGCTGCTTGTCGGCTTCGCGGGCCTGCTCCAGCAAGGCTTCGCGCTCATCGTCGCTGCCCAGCGCAAAGTCCTCCCACCAATCGGCCAGCGCCGGGTCAATTTCGCCGGCATCGGCGCGCAAGCGCAGGAAATCAAAACCGGCCCGGTAACGAGGCTGATCAACCAGCGTGTACACGCCGCTGCCGGTGCGTCGCTCAAAACGCGGCTGCATCATCCAGACTTCGCGCATCTCGGTGGCCAACTTGCCACGGCCCGAGATGTCACCGATGCGCTTGTCGAAGACGCTGTCAATTGCTTGCTGCAGCGCGGGAATGGCGGGCTCTCCGGCTTCGCGCGCCTTCGTCCAGCGCTCCAGCACGTCAAACCACAACATGCAGGCCAACATGAAACTGGGCGACACGCCGCGGCCTTCGGCCACGCGCAGGTCGGTATCCGCCAAGGCCTGGCGCACGAACTTGCCGCGCACGCCTTCAGCCAACTCGCCCTGCTCGTTCAACATCGCGTCGAGGACGGGAAACACGCCGCGCGCCAAGCCCTGCTTGCGCAGCTCTGCCAGGCTGGCCAGCGAATGCCCGGTTTGCAAGAGCTTGATCATTTCGTCGAACAAGCGCGAGATCGGCACATTGGCCAGCAAGGCAGCCATGGCTTTGACCGGCGCGCGCGTCTTCGGCTCCAGCTCGAAACCGAGCTTGGCAGCAAAGCGCACCGCCCGCACAATGCGCACCGGATCTTCGCGGTAACGGGTTTCGGGGTCGCCAATCATGCGCAAAATGCGCTTCTTGGCATCAGCCAAGCCGCCGTGGTAATCCACCACCAACTGGCGTTGCGGGTCGTAGTAGAGCGCGTTGACGGTGAAGTCGCGGCGCGCCGCATCTTCAATTTGTGGGCCCCAGACGTTGTCGCGCAGCACCCGCCCTGCCGCATCGACGACATGCGACTTACCGGCCATGTCGTCTTTCGAGGTCTTCTCGTTGCCGCTCACTTGGTCGGCACTCTCGCCCGCCAGCAGCGCCCGGAAAGTGGACACCTCGATCACCTCGTGTTCACGGCCACGGCCATACACCACGTGAACGATGCGAAAACGCCGGCCGATGATGAAGGCGCGGCGGAACAGGCTTTTCACCTGCTCCGGCGTGGCATTGGTGGCCACATCGAAGTCCTTGGGCCGCATGCCGAGCAGCAAGTCGCGCACCGCGCCGCCAACGATGTAGGCCTCGAAGCCGCCATCCGTCAGCGTTTGCACCACCCGCACCGCACGCTCATCGAGCAGATTGGGATCGATACCGTGTTCCGCCACTTGCACCTCGACGCGCTTGCCCAGCGGATTGCTGGTTTTGGGAACGTCCGTCTTACCCGCCGTCTTGCCGGTCAAGGGCTTGCCAGCCGACGGCTTGCCCAACAACTTGTCTATGAATTTTTTGATCATGCGAACAACTTAAGAAGTGGCCAACCGCGTGCGGAGGCAAGCTCCGCCAAGGCGGGTGTAGGGTTGGTGGCCACTGGGTGGCTGACCAAGTCCAGAAGAGGCAAATCGTTCATCGAGTCGCTGTAGAACGTGATGCGCTCGAAGTCGCTCCATTGTCGGCCCAGCGAGGCCAGCCAATCGTGCACACGGCTGATCTTGCCGGCCTGGAACGACGGCACGCCCTGCACCGCGCCGGTGTAGGTGCCATGCGCGTCGCGCTGCAACTGCACGGCGATCAAATGCTCGACCTCGAAAGCCGCCGCAATCGGTGTGGTGATGAATTCATTGGTCGCCGTCACGATGGCCACCAAATCACCCGCATCCTGGTGCTGACGGACCAGCGCCCGCGCATTGTCACGCAGCATCGGTGTCATCACCTCCTGCATGAAGCGCTCACGCGCCGCCAGCGCTTCGGCCAGCGGGCGGTTGCGCCAGACCTGGGTGGCAAAGTCGATGTAGGCGTCAAGATCCAGCACGCCGGCTTGGTATTGCGCAAAGAACTCATCGTTGCGCTGCTTCCAATGGTCGCCATCGGCCCAACCGATATCAACCATGAAGCCGCCAAAAGCATGGTCGGAATCGCTAGCGATCAAGGTTCCGTCAAGGTCGAAAAGTGTCAGATTCATACGGAAACTCCTTCATCAAGCAACATCTGGCGCAACAAAGGCACGGTGATCGCGCGCTTGGTGGCCAGGGCAAATTCATCCAGACGGTCCAGCAAGCGCATCAAATGCTTGAGGTCGCGGGCAAAGCGGGTGAGCAGATAGTCGATCACTTCTTCGGCCAGAAAGACACCGCGCCGGTCGGCCTCGCGCCGCAACGCGGCTCGCACGCCCGCCTCGGACAGCGGCTGCAAGCCAAAGGTCGGACCCCACCCGAGTCGGGTGCGCAAGTCCTCGCGCAGCAGCAAATCCGTTGGTGGCAAGCTGCCGGTGGCCACCACCGCCAAGCCCTGCGTCGCCGCTTCCACGAACAAGGCAAAGGCGGCGTGCTGCTGACCGGCATCGAAACGGTGGCTGTCGTCCAGCAGCAGAAGGCTGGGCTGGCTGGGCAACTCCCAGGGCAACGGCGTGTCGGCGTCATACCAAGCCACTTGCGCTCCGGCGGCTTGCCAATCCTCGGCCAAAGCCCGCAACACATGAGTTTTTCCGCAGCCTGGCCCGCCCCACAAGTACACGGGCGGCTCACCCGCTGCGGTCGGCTTCATCGCTTGCAGATGCGCCAGAGCCAAGCCGTTGCTGCCGGGCAAGAAATTCTCGAACGTGAACAAGGGCTCGGGGCCGATAGCAAGCGGAATCTGCTTCAAAAACAAGTCACCCAGGCTGGTTATCCAAGAAAAAACATCAACGCTGATTCTAGTGGAGCGTCCCGCCGGCCGGCTGTGGCAGCAAAACGGCCAGCCGTGCCTGCACCGCCAGCAGCCGCAGCAAGTCGTCTGCCGTGCGGTGAACCTCAATCAGATTGCGCAAGATGCGGGCCAGAATTTCACGCGGTGCCGCCGCCCGCAAGAACATTTCGAGCGTTGCCTGGGACACCGCCGGCAACGCCGATTCGTCCCGGAAGTTCTGCAAGAACTCATCCAGCCGTTCGCGCGTCAACGAGTGCCCGGTGAACGGGTCGAGCAGCACATCGCCATTGCCCAACTCCACCTTGACCAGAAAGTGCCCCGGAAAGCACACCCCTTGCGCGCGCAGACCCACGGCGGTGGCCAGTTCCATGAAGAGCACGGCCAAGGTGATGGGAATGCCGCGTCGCGTCGCCAGCACCTGATGCAAATAGCTGTTGCTGCGGTCGTAGTAGTTGTTGACGTTGCCGGCAAAGCCCAGTTCTTGATAGAAATACGCGACCAGCGTGCGCAGCTTGTGGCTGGCCGACGCATCGGCGGGCAGGCGGCTGCGCAGCCGCTCGCTCAACACATCGAGCTCACCCAGCAGTGCCTGCGTATCGAGCTGAGGGAATTCATCCTGAGCGATCGCAGCGGCCGCTTCGAGCAGATTCAAGCTGTCATCGTCGGCCACCAAGGTGGCGAAATATTCCAGCGCGGTCGGGTTGTGCAAACGCAGTGAGTGGGTCATTTTCTTCCGTCAGCAATCGAAGGGTGAGAGCTTTTGTATTGAGCGGCTGTCAGGCTTAGGCGGGGGCGCGGATGCCGGAGCGTACTTCAGGTACGTGAGGATTCCGAGTACCCAGCCAACGGCGCATGGCGGCCGCGCAGTAAAAAGTTCCCACCCTCTCAGGCGCGCCGCACGAACTGGCGCAGCTTCAGGCCAGTCAGTGCCAACACAGCAAAATAAAGCAAGGCCGAGGCCAGCAAGCTGCCGGCCATGGCGAGTGCGCGCAAGCCCTCGTGGGCACCCAGTGCGATCCAATCAAAGCGCTTGGCCAGGACGTATTGCAAGCCGCCCATCACCAGGCTGGCCAGCACAATCCGCAGCGCAAATACAAACCATCCCGGCAGCGGCCGATAGCTGCCCTGGCGCCGCAGACCCCAAAAAAGCAGGGCCGCATTGATCAACGCGCCCACACCGATCGACAGTGCCAAGCCGGCCACACCAAGCCAAGGTACGAAGGCAAGGTTCATCAGCTGAGTCAAGACAAGCACCGCGATCGCGATGCGCACCGGCGTGCGGGTGTCTTGTTTGGCATAAAACCCGGGTGCCAGCACCTTGATGGCGACCAACCCGAGCAAACCGACGCCGTAGCCCATCACTGCGCTGGTGGTTTGCATCACATCACTGGCTTGAAACGCACCCCGGTGATAAAGCACCGCCACCATCGGCTGGGCAAACACCAGCAACGCCACCGCACAAGGCACGGCCAACAGCACCACCAACCGCAAGCCCCAGTCCAGCAGCGCCGAATAGCCGTCGCCCTCACCCTTGGCCTGCGCAGCCGACAACTGCGGAGTCAGCACGGCGCCGAGGGCGACGCCCAGCAAAGCGGTCGGGAACTCCATCAGACGGTCGGCATAAGTCAGCCACGAAGCCGCACCGGCACCAACCAGCAGTGCCACTTGTAAATTGATCACCAGCGATAACTGCGCCACACCCACCCCGATCAGCGCCGGCCCCATTTGGGCAAGCACCCGCTGCACGCCGGTATGGGCCCAGGACTGGCGCAGGCGGCCGAAGGACAGGCCGATGCGCGGCATCGCGCCGATGCGCCTCAGGGCCGGCACTTGCACCGCCAACTGCAACACGCCACCCAGCATCACGCCGATGGCCAGCGCGTAAATCGGCTGCCAGCCCCAAGCCTCGAGTCGGGGCAGCAACAGCCAAGCCGAGGCGATGACCGACAGATTCAACAACACCGGCGTGGCGGCCGGCACCAGAAATCGCCGCCAAGTATTCAAGACCCCCGCCGACAGGGCGACCAGCGACATGCAGCCGATGTAGGGAAACATCCAGCGCGTCATCACCACCGCCGCATCGAAGGCGTCGCTCGGCAGACCCGAACCCAGCGCCAACACCAGCAGCGGCGCACCGATGATGCCCACCACGCAGGTCAGCACCAAAGCCCACAACAACACCGTCGCCACCGCATTGATCAAGGCGTGGGTGGCTTCATCACCCTCCTTGGCCCGGGTGCCCGCCAGCACCGGCACAAACGCCTGGGAAAAAGCGCCCTCGGCGAACAAGCGCCGCAGCAAATTAGGAATGCGAAACGCGACTTGGAAGGCATCGGTGAGGCTGCTCGCGCCAAACAGGGCGGCGACCAGCTGTTCGCGGATCAGCCCGGTGATGCGCGACACCAGCGTCAGCACGGAAATCAAGGAGGCAGCGCGCAGCAAATTCATGGAACGATCATCGGATGTGAAAGCCGTATCTAAAAAGGTGGGGAGGCCGCGTCTTGCAGCACCGCGTAAGGAGTAAGAGTAGCTGGAGCACCAGGGAGCATGGGCGTCTGAGCGGGCGTCGCGCCGCATTATCATCGGG
>JBIIVZ010000139.1:0-6225 GCA_044339175.1 Roseateles sp. | reverse complement strand
GCTCGGGCCTGGCCTGCGGCAACCAGGCCAGGATGGCGGCCGCCGCGTTCGCCTTGATCGCTTGCTCAAGCGCCCAGAGCTGTTGCTGCGCTGACTCGGCGGCGATCCAGATCAAGTGCTCGGCGGGCAAACCGCAGGCCTGCAGACCGGGCAAATGAGGCGTGTGCGGCGGGTTGATCAGCAGCAGCGGGCGGCCGGCGGAGTTGCTCAGCGGGCGTGTGCGGCGGGGCGTGGCGGCTTTCTGACCGGGCAAGGCCAGCAGTGTGCGCAAGGCCGGTGCCAGCAGCCGCCATTCCAGGGTGCCGTGTTGAGCACTGAGGATTTCGCTCACGCAGCGTGTTGGCCAACCGCCGCCCGCCAGCTCGGCGTCCAGCGCGGCAAAGCCACTGGAAATACAGGGGCTGAGCGCCTCCCCGAGGCTGCTGGCGCGCCAGACCTGGGCGTGCAGCGGCGCAGTGCCGGCCACCGCAGTGGGCGAAAGACTTGAAAACGAGGTGGCAAACGAGGTGGCAATTGACGGCATATCGGCTCAACTTTACTGTGTTTTTATACAGTATATGGTCGATCAGCTTTCGCGCAAGGCCTCAAAAGTGCACCGAACCGAGAGGCGCGCGCCGCCTTCACTTGTGAAAAATGTCCGTTTCTCGGGCGAAACCCTCGGAATCAGGGGCTTTCAATTCATTCCGTCAAGGCATAAGGTGCAAAATCAGGGTTTTCACCAGTTTTCTCATTATTTGCGAGTCCCCGTTCATGGCCTTCAGCGATACCTTGGCACCCGTGAATACGACGCGTTTGGTGCTGCGTCAGCCAGCGATAAGCGATCTGGAAACGCTGTTTGAGTTATATGCCGATCCCATCTGCAACCGTTTCAGCGCCGTGGGTCCGCCGCCGTCGCGCGAGTCCTCCACAGCCCTGCTGACGACCTGGATCGAGCATTGGCAGGCCTTTGGTTTTGGCTATTGGGCGATTGCCGACCGTGAACATCCTGAGGTCTTGTTGGGCTTTGGCGGGGTGATGAATAAAACAGCCGAGGGCCTCACCAATCTGTATCTGTATTTCCGGTTCCGCTCGCAAGCCTGGGGTTTGGGTCTGGCCTCCGAGATGGCCTTGTATTCGCTCGGAATGGCTTTTCAGACCCTGCATCAGGCGCGCGTGCTGGCCTTGGTGATGCCGGCCAACATGCCTTCACGCAAGACGCTGGAGCGCATCGGCATGCTGTTGAAGGGCTCGCAGGCGGACGTGCCGGGCCAGCCGCCGATCCTGGTTTACGAGCTCACCGCCGCCCGCTTTGCGACTTTGCCCAAGACCCAGCCTGCGCCAACGCCTTTCGGTGCCTGAGGGTCCGGAGGGCCGAAGCGCGCAGCATTGGCCGCTGCGTCAACTCTGCGGAAAACGCCGCAGACCTTGCAAATCCAGCACCCGCAGGCCGCCGTACTCGATGCTGATCAAATGGCGCGCGGCCAAGGCGTTGAGTGCCTGGTTGACACGCTGGCGCGACAGCCCGACCAGATAACCCAGCTCTCGCTGGGTAATGCGCAGCAACCGTCCCGCCCCCGTACTTGAGGCAGCTTGCAGCGGCAGTTGTGGGATGGACAGCTCGGCCAAGTTGCGGGCCACGCGCAGGTCGGGATCAGAAATGCGGTCGATTTCGCGTGCCGCAATGAACTGGCTCAAGCGCTCATTCAACTGGTTCAACATGAAGCGGTTGAAGGGGATGCTGTGTTCCAGCAGGTCGTGAAAAGTTTCGAGCGGCAGGCCGGCCACCACGCTGCGGCGCAGCGCCTGCACGTTGTAGCGGTAGGCCTCGCGTTTGAGCAAGGTGCCTTCGCCAAACCAGACGCCCGGCGGCAGACCGGTGAAGGTGATGGCCGGGCCGGATGAATCGTCATTGCCCATCTTCAGCAACCCGTCGATGACACCGAACCAAAAATTGGCCGTGCGGCCGATGCGGCAGACCCGTTCGTCCACCTCGGCATCGGCCACTTGCAATTGCGCGATCGCATGGCGGCGCTGTTCGGCATCCAGAATGGACAGCCAGGGAATGGCCTCCAACTCCGTCGCCGTGGCGGCGCGGGCGCGCTGGCGCAGCGGGGTGTGAACAGGGCTTGAACTCATCGCACAGTGTTTGCAGCATTAGGTGACTACAGGCTTACAAGGCCCCCCAGGGAAAGCACGCCCCCGGATAGTCCCTAGGAATGTCGTTGCAATGACATCTTAGCGTCAAAGTCCGCCCTAATATCGCACTGCATCGAAGCGCTATTAGCCCTGTTTTTGGGCGCGGTGCACCGCACAGGAGGTTTTCAAGGTGGCGACGACATTCCCCCGGCTTTTGCTTGAACACGCAGCCCAGCGGCCCCACAGCCCGGCGCTGCGCGAAAAAGAATACGGTATTTGGCAAACGCTCACTTGGGGCGATCTGGCGGTGCTGGTGCGCGAACTGGCTGCCGGTCTGGCGCAGGCCGGTTTGCGGCGCGGTGACCATCTGGTGGTGGTGGGCGAGAACCGGCCGCGCTTGTCGGCGGTGATGTTGGCGGCGCAGTCGCTGGGCGCGATTCCGGTGCCGCTGTATCAGGACGCGGTCGCGGCCGAGTTCGTGTTCCCGATCAACAACGCAGAAATCGCGTTTGCCGTGGTCGAGGACCAAGAGCAGGTCGACAAGATGCTGGAACTGCGTGAGCATTGCCCACAGCTGGCCACCATCTGGTTTGACAACCCGCGCGGCCTGCGCAGCTACCAAGAGCCCGGCTTGGCCTCGCTCGACGATTTATGTGCCAACGGCCGCCTCTATGCCGCCGCGCGACCTGGGTTTTTTGAGGCCGAGGTGCAAGCCGGGGCGGCGGCCGATGTGGCCGCCTTGTTCTTCACTTCGGGCACGACCGGCAACCCCAAGGGTGTCGTCCACACCCACCACAGCTTGATCGACCGTGCGCAGGCCGGTGCCCGTTTTGACAAACTGACCTCGGCCGAAGAGGTGCTGGCCTATTTGCCGCCGGCCTGGATCGGCCAGAACGTCTTCAGTTACGCCCAGTGGCTGGTGTGTGGTTATGTCGTGAACGCGCCGGAGTCGACCAGCACGGTGACGATCGACCTGAAAGAGATCGGGCCGACCTATTACTTCGCGCCGCCGCGGGTCTTCGAGGGGCTGCTGACCAGCGTGATGATCCGCATGGAAGACGCCGGTGCATTCAAACGCTGGTTGTTTGCCCGCTGCATGACGCTGGCACGCCGGGTCGGGCCGCCGCTGATGGACGGCAAGCCGGTGGGCGCGCTGGACCGCTGCTGGTATGCCTTGGGCAACTTGGCTATTTACGGCCCGCTGCGCAACACGCTGGGCCTGTCACGTGTTCGCGTGGCCTACACGGCCGGCGAGGCGATCGGGCCCGATCTGTTCAGCTTTTATCGCTCGATCGGCATCAATTTGAAGCAGCTCTACGGCTCGACCGAAACAGCTGTTTTTGTCTGCTTGCAGCCCGATCATGAGGCTCGCTCGGACACGGTGGGCGTGCCCATCGACGGCGTTGAAATCAAGTTGTCCGCCAGCGGCGAGATTCTGGTCAAGTCGCCGGGCCTGTTGAAAGGCTATTACAAGAACGCTGCCGCCACCGCCGAGGTGTTGACGCCGGAGGGCTGGTATCACACCGGCGACGCCGGCTTTATCGACGCGTCCGGCCACTTGAAGATCATCGACCGTGCCAAGGATGTCGGCCGTTTGCATGGCGGCCCGTTCGATGCGGCGATGTTTGCGCCCAAATATGTCGAGAACAAGCTGAAGTTCTTCGCCTTCATCAAGGAAGCGGTGGCGTTTGGCGACCAGCGCGAGAAGGTCTGCGCCTTCATCAACATCGATTTCGACGCGGTGGGCAACTGGGCCGAGCGCCGCAACTTGCCCTATGCCGGTTATGCCGACTTGGCGCAAAAGCCCGAGGTCTACGAGTTGATTCGCGATTGCGTGGAAAAGGTCAATGCCGATCTGGCGCAGGACGCGTTGCTGGCTGGCAGCCAGATCAGCCGTTTTCTGGTGCTGCACAAGGAGCTGGATGCCGATGACGGCGAACTGACCCGCACCCGCAAGGTCAAGCGTGGCGCGATTGCCAGCAAATACGCGCTGCTGATCGAGGCGCTGTATGCCGGGCGTACCTCGCAGTTCATCGAGACGGCGGTGAAGTTCGAGGACGGGCGTAGCGGCTCGGTGTCGGCCGACTTGAAGATCGGCGATGCCCAAACCTACCCCGCAGCCAGGAAGGCAGCCTGATGGCCACGAAGAAAATTGGCGAGGTCATCCTCGAAGTCAACAACATTTCGCTCAGTTTTGGCGGTGTGAAAGCGCTGACCGACATCAGTTTCAACGTGCGCGAGCATGAGGTGCGGGCCATCATCGGGCCGAACGGGGCGGGCAAAAGCTCGATGCTCAACTGCATCAACGGCGTTTATCAGCCGCAGCAGGGCTCCATCACCTTTCGGGGCCAGACCTTCAAGCACATGAATTCGCGCCAAGTGGCGGAGATGGGCGTGGCGCGCACCTTCCAGAACCTGGCGCTGTTCAAGGGCATGAGCGTGCTGGACAACATCATGACCGGCCGCACGCTGCACATGAAGTGCAATCTGCTCTGGCAAGCCTTGCGTTGGGGCCCGGCCGAGCGCGAGGAAAACGCGCAGCGCGAAAAGGTCGAACGCATCATCGATTTCCTGGAAATCCAGGCCCACCGCAAGACGCCGGTTGGGCGCTTGTCTTACGGCCTGCAAAAGCGCGTCGACCTGGGTCGGGCGCTGGCGATGGAGCCGCAGGTGCTGCTGCTGGATGAGCCGATGGCCGGCATGAATGTGGAGGAGAAGCAGGACATGTGCCGCTTCATCCTCGATGTGAACGGTGAGTTCGGCACCACCATCGTGCTGATCGAGCACGACATGGGCGTGGTGATGGACATCTCGGACCGCGTTGTCGTGCTGGACTACGGCAAGAAGATCGGTGACGGCACACCCGACGAGGTGCGCCAGAACGACGACGTGATCAGTGCCTATCTCGGCACCTCCCACTGAAAGATGCTGCTATGGGTTTCCTGATTGAAACTGTGTTTGGCGGTCTGATGACCGGCATGCTGTATTCGCTGATTGCGCTGGGTTTTGTGCTGATTTACAAGGCCTCGGGCGTTTTCAACTTTGCGCAGGGCGCGATGGTCTTGTTCGCGGCCCTGGCGATGGCGCGCTTTACCGAGTGGATTCCGCAGCTGACCGGGTTGAGCAACCTCTTCCTCATCAATGTGCTGGGCTTTGTGGCGGCGATGGGCGTGATGCTGCTGGTGGCTTGGTCGATCGAGAGGTTTGTGCTGGGCAAGTTGGTGAACCAAGAAGGCATCACGCTGTTGATGGCCACCATCGGAGTGACCTATCTGCTCGAAGGCCTGGGTCAGACGCTGTTCGGCTCGGACATCTACAAGATCGACGTCGGCATGCCCAAGGACCCGATCTTCATGTTCGAGAGCACTTTTCCCGGCGGCGTGCTGGTCAATAAAGAGGATTTGTACGCCGCCCTGATCGCCGCGACGATGGTGGTGGTGCTGGCGCTGTTCTTCCAGAAAACCGCCACCGGCCGGGCCTTGCGTGCGGTCGCCGACGACCACCAAGCGGCGCAGTCGATCGGCATCCCGCTGTCCCGCATCTGGGTCATCGTCTGGGCCGTGGCCGGTTTCGTGGCGCTGGTGGCCGGCATCATCTGGGGCAGCAAGCTGGGAGTGCAGTTCTCGCTTTCGCTGGTGGCCCTGAAGGCCTTGCCGGTGGTGATTCTGGGCGGGCTGACCTCGGTGCCCGGTGCCATCATCGGTGGCCTGGTCATCGGTGTTGGCGAAAAAGTCTCCGAGGTCTACCTCGGCCCCCTGATGGGCGGCGGTATCGAAATCTGGTTCGCCTACGTGCTGGCGCTGCTGTTCTTGCTGGTGCGGCCGCAGGGGCTGTTCGGCGAGAAAATTATTGATCGAGTCTGATTGCTTTGTGGGACAGATCGCTCGAGCGCAGCGAGTAGCTCTGCTTGGCCGCTTGCAGGCGGCCAATCCTTCACTAGGCACAAGTCAGCACGCAGGTGCTGCCTTGTGTCCGAGTGAAGTCCTCAACTGATTAAGCGGGTTAGGAAAAAAATGCTCTACCGAGAAAACGGCCAGTTCAAGACGAGCTACAGCGCCGACAACCAGATTTTCCCGATTCGCCAGGACAGGATCGCCATCGCGTTGCTGT
>JBIIVZ010000138.1:0-6238 GCA_044339175.1 Roseateles sp. | reverse complement strand
CGCCCATCACGGAAACCGCATCGAGATCATCGCGAGGATTTGCTGTTGCACCGGCAGCAGTCGGCGCTGGATCACGCCGCCCGAGGTAATAAAAACTGAGTCGTGCTGCCTTGAAATATGAAGGCGCAGCCTGCTCGTTCGTACGGCTTGTCAAACCATCTTTGCTAGCACTGCGGTGCGCACCAAAAAACCAGACACCGCCGTTATCGGCTAATTTTTGCGGCTGCCCTTCATCATTGGCGGCCCTGAATTTGACCCTGCGAGCCAGCAAGCTGGAGCCCGAGTCGAATATGAGTGCCGAGCGGCGCAATTTTCGCCTGCCGACTGCGCCATTTTGAAGATATACCGTGACGCCATCTTCAATACTCAGTGTCACGCCTGCGAGGACATGAAGCTGTCCCACCACAAGATAGTCCTGCCCACGGGATAAGGTGGTGTCTTTACGCAGATCTTGTTTGAGAATAATCGGCTTTATGGGCATGTTCAGGCTGGGTTTTTGATAAGTGAAACGCTATTTGCGGCGGATGCTGTCGAACCAATGCAGTACCTGAGTTGAACCGTCGATTTCCTCACTCTGCGCATACAAGCTCGCCAGGAATGTTCCGCGATGGCTCGCACCGTTGACGGCTACTCCCGTCGCGAGCTTGCCGCCGGCAGCAAGTGGACGTTTCGCCATCACCGGGTGAATGGCCTCGTCAGCCAGCCCATAGTAGAAGCGGATCGGTGCATCGTAGGCCCAGTAAGTCGCACGGCTCGCGGCCAGTTGACGCAGGAACTGGCTATTCAAATCATTGGTGTAACGATCGAAAAAACCGTCCACGAGCAAGGTGAATCCCGAGGGGAACGGCTTCTTTGGATCGAAGTCCATTTGATAGTCATTCCAGAATTTCAAGGCAACGTCATGATATTCGGGGCGAATGGCACTGCGCAGCAGCCCATCGAGACCGAACTGCCGCTGATAGCTTCCGAGGGCAACAATCATGCACAGCGAAAGCCAATCTGCCATGCGCGGGTAAGGTGTCCCTGTCGGGTCCGGGTAGGTTTGTGCACCGGCCCAAAACCTGAATGACTCACTCAGATCGTTGAATGGGCTTTGCACCGCCGTGCCCGCGATGGCCCGGCCCTGGCGGCGCAGTTCCTGGTGAAGCCATTGCGTGTTGAGCGCACCCTGTGACCACCCGTTCAGGAAGAGCAGTGAAGTCTGATGCCCGAGTTCGCGCAGCCCGCTCAAGCCTGCGTCAAGCACGTCGATGCAAGTGCGGACCGAGGCGTCCTTGGCCCCGTAAGCCTCCGGCCGCCCAGCGCGGTAGGGCCCTTTGCCGATGTAGTCTGCGGCGATGACGGCATATCCGTTGGCGGCCAACCGTTGAATATTGAACAGTGTCTCCATCGAATCGATGTTTTCGCGCATGACATAGGCAGGGTCGGCAATGCGCGTCAGGTTCGACGGCACCTGATCGAATGAAAGAATCGTGCCGTGTTGCCATGAGACCACGGGGAGCGGGCCTTTGCTGCCTATCGGCACGGCCAGCAAACCGCTGACTTTCAGGGTTTCACCAGTTCCCGGAACTTTTGTGTAGGTGGTGATGCGGTGCATTTCCACGTCGAACTTGGCACCTTGGAGGCTGGCGTCGAAGGGCCGCAGAACGCTGTGCTCGTTGAACGCCTTGTGCCAGGTCGTGACCAGCTCGTCCAAGCGAGCGCGGCTGACGATCACCCGCTGATCCAGGCGGTGTTTGGGGTGTTTTGCGGACCCGGCTTTCGGGGGCTCGTGAGCCGTCGCCGCAGCCTCGGAACCCTGCGCGGGCTTGGCCATCGACGACGCACTGGTCAACGTCATCGCGCTCAGGCCTGCGCCTTGCAAAAAGCTACGGCGATCCGTCAGCGCACCGAAATGAGAGGAAGAGACAACGTCATGCGCGGGGATCTGTCCAAGGTCAAGGTCTGCATTGCGGGTCATCGGGTGGCTTTCATGGTTTTGTAAATTGATGCAGATGCTGGCCCAATTGGGTGCAGCCGACTTGGGGGCGACTCCCAGCCCAAGCCGATCAAGCCAGCTGAGCCAAGCGCAGCAGCGCCTTGTTGCGAATATCTGAAATTCTACTGTTCAACGTGAAATAGCGGTGGATGACATTGTCTTCCAGCCAGGTTTCGCGCACCGCAGCCTCCATTTCATTCAATTGGTCAATAATCAGCTGGGCGTCGGCCCGAGTTTCAATCAGGTCCAAATCATTCTCAAAATCCCGCAGGTCTTGCCAATAGTTGTTGAGCAGCATTTCAGAAGGAAATTCTCGCAGTGAGAATATTTTTTTCAGCAGCGGATAGGCAACTGCAAACAAGGCCAGCAGGATCACCCAGGCGCGATCAAATAAGCTGGCAATGGCAACCGGAAAATACTCGAATACGACCGGCAGGCCACCATCAAAGTAGCGCTTGGCAATATCGCTCTGTGTCACGCTCTCATCGAAATACGCGGGAAAGTAGTTTGCCTTGGTGAAAAATTGATCTTTATCCCCGCCGATATTTTTAGCCGCCAACAGAAACAGCCATTGAATGGCTGGATGCATATCGGTTTGTACCAGCAAGGTCACGGTGGTGGCCAGCAGGGTGATGTCTTTGGGCGGGTAGACATTTTTGATGTCGAGCGCACCACGCGGAATACTGACTTTTTCAAGGAAGGGCACATTCTTGACGTAGGCATCTGCCAGGGTGAAGTCAAAAACTCGCATGCCCGGGGTGGCCAACAGTTTTTGTACAGTGGGGGAGTTGATGCCGTCGACAATAAAAACTGCGTCCAATTCACCGTTGACGAAGCGATTGGCCGCTTCTTGATGTGGAATTTCAAGTAGATTCGAGCGCGGTGCCCAAGAGATACCGTTCAATGCCAGCAGCTTTTTGAAAACTTTCTTGCTGTTCGTACCTTCGCCGCCAATGGCCATAGTCTTTGTCAACAGGGCAGGGAAGGGGTTTTCCGCGAGCACGGTGCCCTCGCGATAAAAAATCCACACTGGCGAATAGCTGATACTGCCGAGCGACATCAGGTCTGGATACTGGCCTGATTTGGCGCTGCCGGCCGTCAGAAAGCTGGCGTTGACGCGCGAGTCATCGTCGTCCAGATCTTTCAGGCCCTGATCCAAGCCTGGCGTTTCAATCAGCACCAGTTCCACGCCATTGGCTTTGAAGAAGACGGCGAATTTTTCCGCCAGCTCGCGGTAGGACGAGCCTATTTGGCCGGTGGCCAAATAGGCTTGTTTGGGTGGAATCGGCTTGATGTAAATAATCAACGCAACCAACAGGGACAGCGCGAGGGGAATGAGAATTCCGAAATACTTGAAAACGGTGCGCCAGCCGGAAAGTTCACGCCGAAAGTCTTGCCGAAAATAGTCCATTAAATCTGGCCAGATACGGTCTCCATCTCTTCTTTTGACAGCCACGGTATTCGCTCCTGTTCGCAATGAGTAGGTCAACAGATCAGTTTAAATACTGGGTATCCACTCGCTCACCGTCGGCTCGGTGCGGCCGTCCTGGCCTTGCATCGTTTCCCAGTTGAGCGTGTGCACATTGCGCCAGAGGTCGACCACCATGCGGGCGGCGCTGAAGCCGTTGGTGTTGCTGACAAAGCTGCCTTCGGGTGAGTAGATGTCGAGGTTGAACTCGGCGGCCTGCGTGCCGCTGCCGGTGTGGCTGAGCACATAGACATAGCCTCGCGCTTCGGCACCCATGTCGAGATACGTCACGGTGGCGCTGTAGTTGCGCAGCGCGAAGGTGGCGGCACGGCTTTGCCCGAACGCCCGCACCGGCTCGCCGTGCACATCAAAGGCCTGCACACGGCCGGCGATGGCTTCCAGCACCAAGATCTTGCCGTCCAGTGTGGCGGCGACGCAGGTGGGGCCGCGCAGCAAGCCTGGCCGTATGCCCAAGCCGCCAAAGATGAGGGCGGGGCTGGCTTCGACATCGCTGACCGGTTCGCGGTTGAGGTTGATCACCTCCAGCTTGTGGCGGGCCGCGTTGACGCCGACCAAATAGCCGCCGTAATGCCAGGCCACCGAGGTCGGCAACTCCGAGAAGGTGCCCATCGAGAGGGTTTGGCCCGCCAGTTCGAGCGAATCAGCGGCGGCGTTGTTGAGCTTGCGCACATGCAGGGTGCCGCTGCGCCCATCGATCAGGTAGTTGGCACCGCTGCCGTCGGCCGGGCCATCCGCTTGATAGACCACGCCCGCGCCTTCGACGACGCCGCAGCGGCTGCCGTTCAGCGTCAGCGCGCGCAGGGCGAGGTTGGGGTCGTCAGCCAGCGAGATGTTCTGCACCGTGTAGACCTGGGTGTTCGCCACGTCTTTGCCGCAGACCTTCAGCCCGGCCGAGGCCGCCCGCCAGGCATAGCCCAACTGGCCACTGCGCTGCGCCAAGGTGATCGACGGCAGCTCGCACAGCGCGTTTTCCGAGTTGTCGCAAGTCGGGCGCATCGGTGCCGGTGCCAGCGTGCCCGCCTGCCAGGCGTAGCGGCCATTGGCGTATTGCAACTTGCGCTTGTGGCGGTAGCGCGTGCTGGCACCCAAGGGCACCAGTTGTTCCTGAATCGTGCATTCCACTTCCAGCGTGCTGCTCGCCGTGGTGGAGCTGAGCTTCAGCGCAATGTCGATATTGGCCAAGCGGCCGGCGATGGACTTGCCGTGCTCCGCCACAGCATCGGTGCCCAGCAAGGCGGTCAAGCCCTCCAGCAGCGCCGGGGTGTCGGCGAAGGCCCTTCCGACCAGCGGCTGCAAGCGGGCCACCACCGCTTGCGGCACGGCATCGAATTCCTTGGTGCTCCGCGTCAGGATCTCCAGCTTGGCCGCGCTGACCGAGTAAGTCGCGGCAAAGCCCTTGCCGACGAGCAGGCCGTTCTCGCCCGTGAACAGCACATAGATTCTGCCGGTGCCGCCGGACGGAATATTGGGCAGCGCCACCTGGATGGCTTTCGAACGCCCGGCCTCGTCGAGCACCAGCGGGCCGGTGGTGTGGAAGGTCTTGCCGGCGATATGCACCCGCACTTCATAAGCCTTGGCGGTGGCCGGAAACGAGAAGCTCTTGAGGTCGTTGTGGATGGTCAGGTTCAGGTTCATGCCCAGCGACAGCAGGTTGTCGATCTGGCTGGGGTTGCGGGCCACTTGCACCGTCGTTTGCACTATGGTGCTCAGCATGGCCGTCACCGAGGCCGCTCGCAAGCCCCAGCCGATGAAGGGTATCGAGCCGATCACCTGCCCCAGAGCGATCCGGGTGACCAGCCAGGCCGTCAGCTTGGCCACCGCGCCGTTGAGCAACAACTTGGCAAAATTGTTGGCCAGATCCAGCATCAATCGGTTGATCGAACTGCTCAGGCTGGTGAACGCCGCCAAGCGTTCTTCCGCCGACGCACTCGAATCGACCAGTGCAGCGATGCCTTTCCAGGATTTGGTCAGCACGGTCAGGCAGTCGATGATGACGGTGAAATCCACGACGTTGATCAGCGTCTGTGTTTCGGTCAAGCCCAGGCCGCAGGCGAGAAAGATCGACGGTATTGCGTAGCTGACGACCGTGGTCGCGGCAATACCGATCAGCTCTGGCCTGGCATCCCTGAACACGCCATTGCCCCAAGAGCCCAGAATCAACCTGGCCGAGGTCGCGGCGTCGGGCAGGCGCACGTAGCGCGTCAATTTGCCGGCCAAGACCGGGAAGCCGAGCACGGTGGACGTCGGGGCTAGGAAGTCGATGGCCCGGGTCTGCTGGGTTTGCAGCGGCAGGCCGTTGATCAACCCGGGCAACAGCTGGTTGGGCAGGGCCTTGCTCCAGTCGCTGTCGCTCAGGGTCAAGCGGTTCTTGTTCTGGTCGAAGAACTCGACATACATGCCAAGATAGCGCGAAAAGTCGTTCTCGATCTTGACCTCGATCGAGCGCGTCGAGGCGTCGAACAGCTTGGTCTCGAAGGTGCAACCGCCGGAGCGCTGGCCGTTCGCCAGGCTGGCGGCCAGTGTGTAGCCAGAATTGGCGCCCGCGCCAGCGCCGGCCTGCACCGGTGCGTCGATTGGCCGGCTGGCCACGCCGTCGGCGGTGGTCCACAGCTTGCCGCGCAACACTTCGTCGGCTTTGGTCGTCTGCAGCACATCGCGGATCACCGCGCCGGCCAGCGCCAGCACTTCTTCGCTGACCTCGAAGTCGTAGACGATGCTGCCGAATTCGTCCAGAAAGGGCTTGCCGGTGGCGTCGTTGATGATCGGGTTCG
>JBIIVZ010000137.1:0-6252 GCA_044339175.1 Roseateles sp. | reverse complement strand
TCAAAGAAGCGGCAAACTCTCATTACGACCCACGCGACCCGGGCTACAACCCGCAACAAGACGGCGGGTATGTCAGCGGCAGCGACGGCTCGGGCATGGACATGGGCGCTCATGGGGCAAGTGGTAACAGTGGCGACGGCGGCAGCACACGCAGCGGCGGCGGCGAGCGCAAGCAGTGGAAGGAATGGAAAGGCCGCGACTGGAAGGGCCGTAAAAATACCGAAGACGATGGCCCGCGCACGCCGCGCAGCCAACCGGCAGCGCCCGCCGACCATGCGCTGCGCATGCTCTTGCTGAGCAGCGCATGGTGGGAACAGTTGAGCGCCGACGATCATCAGTTGCTGCATGAACTGCCCGGTGCCCACGGGGAATTGGTGGCTTGGCTGGAGCGTTTTCTGGTCAACCACGGTGCCGGCCCTTGGTCCGTGCTGGAAGCCGCGCTGGCCGAGGACGGCTTGCTCGACACCGCTCAGCGCCTCAGTGGCGGCCTCTATGCCGAGGACGAGCCAGTCTTCGAGGTGTTCCAGAACGCGCTGAAGCAGCTCCAGATCGCGCGGCTGAAGACGCAAGCCCAAGTGCTGGCCGCGAGCAACCCGGTCGGTGAAGGCATGGAGCGCTTCAAGCAACTGCGCACCCAGCTGGTCGCCCTGGAGCAGGAATTGGCCACGGCGCTGAAGGCCGCCGGCCTCGCCGCTTGAGGTCGGGCGCGGGCGCTGCTCGAGCTTCAGTTTCAAAAAACCACGCGCGCTGACCTAAATTCAGTCTAAAATATTTGGTTTTCTGCGCGCGTCAAGAGTGACGGCAGTCGCTTGCGGACCGGCCACCCAGCGCAACTGGGTTCCCACCGAGGTATCAAGGCCAGATATCCGCCAAGCGCTGCAAACTCGAACGTACACGCTAGCTTGTACGCGCCATGTTTTGCTCGGTACGGTCTGAGGACGGTACTGGACGAGGCATCTGAATGCCACCTGAGTCGACCTTCGCCTTGAAAAGCGCCGGCCCCGACCCCAGGTGGCAATTGCATTTGTAGTGCGCGTTTTTCGCCACTTTTTTTTCTGCTTCTCAATGCCGGGCTCGCCCGCCCCGCATACACCCGAGGATCTGCATGACTGCCAAGAAGACCGCGCCTACGGACCTGACCGTTGCCACCACGGCCGCCGCCGAGCCCACCGCCATCAAGAAACCCGCCGTTCGGGTGGCGAAGGCCGTCAAGGCCATTAAGGCCGTGCCGACGACCGCCGCTGCGGGAACGGACAGCGAAGACAAGCCCGTGCGAGGTCGCAAGCCCAAGGCTGCCACCGAAGCCAAGAAGCCGGCCAAGGACCTGGGTGAGGATGAGGACTTCTCCGAATTGGAGGCTGACTTGGAAGGTGAGCCCGAAGCTGAAGCGGAAACCGAAGTTGGCGTGACCGAAGTGACCGAGGACAAGCCCAAGGCCAAGCCCTTGCGCATGAAGGTGTCGCGGGCCAAGGAACGTGCGCTGATGCGCGAGTTCGGTCTGGAAGAAACCGCGCTGACCGAAGAAGAAGCCGCCAAGCGTCGGCATGAGCTGAAGACGCTGATCAAGATGGGCAAGACGCGGGGCTTCCTGACGCACCAGGAAATCAACGACCACTTGCCTGAAAAGCTGGTCAACGAGGAAATCCTCGAGGCCATCATTTCGATGCTCAACGACATGGGCATCGCGGTCTATGAGCAGGCACCCGACGCCGCCACGCTGCTGATCCAGGGCACCAGCACACCGACGGCGACTGAGGAAGAAGCTGAAGAAGCAGCCGAAGCGGCGCTGTCGACTGTGGACTCCGAGTTTGGCCGCACGACCGACCCAGTGCGCATGTATATGCGCGAAATGGGCACGGTCGAGTTGCTGACCCGTGAAGGCGAAATCGAAATCGCCAAGCGCATCGAAGGCGGCTTGCAGGCCATGATGCTGGCCATTTCGGCGTCGCCCACGACAATTGCCCACATTCTTGAACTGGGCGCCAAGATGCGCGCCGGTGAAAAGACCATTTCCGAGGTGGTGGACGGCTTTGTGGCCGCCGACGAGGCTGACGACTATGTGGCCGAGGAAGACTTCGACGAGTTCGACGAAGAAGACGACGACGACGGCAATGGCGGCTCCAAAGCGCTGACCAAAAAGCTGGAAGAGTTGAAGAAGGCCGCGCTGGTCAAGTTCGACAACCTGTCGGCCAACTTCGACAAGATGCGCAAGGCGTTCGACAAAGACGGCTACAAATCGATCTCCTACAACAAGGCGCAGTTGGCCATCAGCCAAGAGTTGATGACGATCCGCTTCACCGTCAAGACGATTGAAAAGCTCTGCGATCTGCTGCGCTCGCAAGTCGATGATGTGCGCCGCCACGAGCGCGAATTGCGCAAGATCGTGGTCGACAAATGCGGTATGCCGCAAGAGTATTTCATCAAGAGCTTCCCGCCCAGCGCCCTGAACAAGCAGTGGGCCGAGAAGGAAATTGCTGCCAACAAGCCTTACGCCGTCTTGCTGGCGCGCAACCTGCCGCCGGTGCAGGAGTTGCAGCAGAAGTTGATCGACATCCAGTCCAAGGCCGTCGTGCCGATCGAGGACTTGAAGGACATCAACAAGAAGATGAACGAGGGCGAAAAGGCCTCGCGCGATGCCAAGAAGGAAATGATCGAGGCCAACTTGCGCTTGGTGATTTCCATCGCCAAGAAGTACACCAACCGTGGCTTGCAGTTCCTCGACCTGATTCAGGAGGGCAATATCGGCCTGATGAAGGCAGTGGACAAGTTCGAGTATCGGCGCGGCTACAAGTTCTCGACCTATGCCACTTGGTGGATTCGTCAGGCCATCACCCGCTCGATTGCTGACCAGGCGCGCACGATCCGCATCCCGGTCCACATGATCGAGACGATCAACAAGATGAACCGCATCTCGCGACAGCACTTGCAGGAATTCGGCTTCGAGCCGGATGCGCCGACGCTGGCCGAGAAGATGGAGATCCCGGAAGACAAGATCCGCAAGATCATGAAGATCGCCAAGGAGCCGATCTCGATGGAAACCCCCATCGGCGACGACGACGACAGCCATCTGGGCGATTTCATCGAGGACACCAACAACACGGCACCGATCGAGGCAGCGATGCAAGCCGGTCTGCGCGACGTGGTCAAGGACATCCTTGACAGCCTGACGCCCCGCGAAGCCAAAGTGCTGCGCATGCGCTTCGGCATCGAGATGAGCACCGACCACACGCTGGAAGAAGTCGGCAAGCAATTCGACGTCACCCGCGAGCGCATCCGCCAAATCGAAGCCAAAGCCATCCGCAAACTCAAGCACCCGAGCCGGTCGGACAAGCTGCGGACTTACCTAGACAATCTTTAGTATTGAGGGACAGACCGAACGGTACCCCGTGAGCTCTGTCCCCAACTGACTCAGCGGGTTCAGTGAGCTCTGTCCCCAACTGATTAAGCGGCTTCTCAACTGAATCACACCCAAGGGCTGGCCACAATCCAGCCCTTTTTCACGTCTGCGCCCAGCCCGCTACACTGCGCGCAAAGCATTCTTTCAACGCCAAAGTCCCACCACCCATGACCCAGATCCGGGAACGCACCGTGTTGTTTGCCGACCTGCGCGGCAGTACTGCGCTGTTCGAAACTTTGGGCAATGCGGAAGCCACTGCTGTCGTCACCCACACGGTGAACAAGGTCGGACAAGCGGTCGATGAATGCGGTGGACGGCTGATCAAGACATTGGGCGACGGTTTGATGGCCGTGTTCGAGTCCCCGCGCGACGGGGTCAAGTCCGCCGTGCGCATGCACGAGTTGCTGGAACGGATCGTCGCCCGCAGCCGTCAGCAGGGCGCGTCCCTGGGTTTGCGTGCCTTGCGCA
Source organism: Roseateles sp. (assembly GCA_044339175.1). Taxonomy (GTDB): domain Bacteria; phylum Pseudomonadota; class Gammaproteobacteria; order Burkholderiales; family Burkholderiaceae_C; genus Paucibacter_A. Next base: position 2,387 of record JBIIVZ010000137.1, on the reverse strand, counting down.
TGCAGGTGGCCTTGGCACGCGGCGAGGTGGTCGAAATGAACGGCGACTGCTTCGGCGATGCGGTCAACGTGGCGGCCCGCTTGCTCGATCATGCCGGCGACAACGAAACGCTGATCACCGCCGAAGTCCTGGCAGGCCTGCCCAGCATGCAAAAGATGCGCTTTCGCAGCCTCGATCTGATCCCGGTGCGCGGGCGGGCCGAGCCGGTGCATGTGTACTTGCTGGATCTGCCCCACCATGGCGATGTCGTCGCCACTCAGTTCGGCGCGATCATCCATGCGGTGGAGCCCGATGGCATTCGACTGGTCTGGCAAGACCTGGACCGGGTCTTCGACATCCACAGCATGCCCATCGTGCTCGGCCGCAGTGTGCAAGCCACCTACTGCATCACCGACGGCCGCGTGTCTCGCTCACACGCTCGCATCGATTGGCATGGCGGCAGCTTCTCGGTCACCGACCTCAGCTACAACGGCAGCTTTGTGCGCTTCGGCACCGCTGGGGAATTGGTCACCCTGAAGCGCGGCAGTTGCACCTTGCACGGCAGCGGGTCCATCGGCTTGGGCAGCCCGCCAGTAGACAGCGCCTCGCCGACGGTGCGCTTTGAAGTCTTGCATTTTGCGGACACGGAAGCGCTGACCAACGGCCCGCAAGACGATCTCAATTGATACATCCAACGAAAACTTATTGAACCGTATGCCCACTCACGCTGAAGCTCCCTACGCCCACGGCAGCGCGCCGAAAACTGCCCTGCTGCTGTGCAATCTCGGCACGCCCGACGCACCTACGGCCGCTGCCGTGCGCCGCTACTTGGCCCAGTTCTTGGCCGACCCTCGCGTCGTCGAAATCCCCAAAATCCTCTGGATGTTGATCCTGCACGGCATCATCTTGCGCGTGCGGCCGGCCAAATCAGCCGCCAAATACGCCAGTGTCTGGACAGCAGAGGGCTCGCCGCTGAAGGTCTGGACCGAAAAGCAAGCCAAGCTGCTGCAAGGGTTGCTGGGGGAGCGCGGCCATCACGTCGGCGTTCGCTTCGCGATGCGTTACGGCAACCCGTCGATCGCCAAAACGCTGGACGAACTGCGCGCGCAGGGCGTGACCCGCGTGCTGGTGCTGCCGGCCTATCCGCAATATTCGGGTGCCACCACGGCCAGCGTGGTGGACGACGTGGCCACCTGGGCGCTGCGGACTCGCCATTTGCCGGAGCTGCGCTTCATCAACCGCTACCACGACGAAGCGCCCTACATCGCCGCGCTGGCCGATTCGGTGCGTGCGCATTGGGCAAAGAATGCCCGGCCCGATCGTCTGCTCATGAGTTTTCACGGCATGCCGGCGCGCACGTTGATGCTGGGCGACCCGTATCACTGCGAGTGTCTGAAGACCGGCCGCTTGCTGGCCGAAGCGCTCGGCTTGAGCAAGGACCAGTACATCGTGACCTTTCAAAGCCGCTTCGGCCGGGCCAAATGGCTGGAGCCCTACACCGAGCCGACCCTGAAAAAGCTCGCCAAGGAAGGCGTGCAAAACATCGATGTCATTTGCCCGGGCTTCAGCTCAGACTGCCTGGAGACGTTGGAAGAAATCAGCATGGAGGCCCGCGACGCCTTTCTGGCCGCCGGCGGCAAGCGCTTCAGCTACATCCCCTGCCTGAACGACAGCCCAGTCGGCATGCGCATGCTGGCTGGCCTCGTCGAGCGACATCTGCAGGGCTGGCCGACCCAGCAAAGCGCCGACCCCGCCGAATACCAAGCGCAGCGGGAGCGAGCGCTCAAGCTCGGCGCTTCAAACTGACGACGAGCGGCGCTGCTCGCGCCAGCGCATCAGGCGCGGCGCGACCAGCACCAGCAGCACGATGACCAGCAGCCCCAGCGACATCGGGCGCTGCAAGAAGATGGCCCAGTTGCCCTCGCCGATCGACAGCGCATTGCGCATCTGCGCTTCGGCGATCGGGCCCAGGATCATGCCGACGACGACGGGCGCAGTCGGGAAGTCGAAGCGTCGCATCACCACGCCGGCCAGGCCGATGGCCAGCATCAGGAACAGATCGAACGCGCTCTGGCGCATGCCGTAAACACCGACAGTCGCAAAGATCAGGATGCCCGCATACAACTGCGGCTTCGGGATCTTCAGCAGTTTGACCCACAAGCCCACCATCGGCAGGTTCAGCACCAGCAGCATCACGTTGCCGATGTAGAGCGAGGCAATCAGCGCCCAGACCAGGGCCGAGGAGGTCTGGAACAACTGCGGGCCGGCCTGGATGCCGTAGTTCTGCAACGCGCTCAACAGAATAGCTGCCGTCACCGAGGTGGGAATACCCAGCGTCAGCAGCGGCACCAGCGTGGCGGTGACCGCTGCGTTGTTGGCCGCTTCTGGGCCGGCCACACCTTCGATGG
>JBIIVZ010000136.1:0-6309 GCA_044339175.1 Roseateles sp. | reverse complement strand
CCCCATTCGGTCGCGCCGTCGTTGGGCAACGCCGATGGCTGGCCGATCGTGCTGGCCTTGGCGTCGGCGACGTTGATGCGGTAGAGCTGGCCGCTGGCACCCAGGGCATACAACTGCCCCTTGGCGACGCGGTAATCGAGGCCCAGCAGGCGTTCTTGCTCAATCAGGCCGGTGATCGCCTTGCTGCTGAGGATTTTCTGCGGCTGGCCGGCGTTGAACTGAATCAGTCGGTTGGCGCTGGTGACGGCGGTGATCATTTCTTTGGCTGGCGGTCCTAGCGGCTCCGTATTCGCGCAGGCGGCGAGCAGCGCGGCGGCTGAAAGGCTCAGGGCGAGGGTGTTGCTGCGGTGCATGGAGTTCTCCGAAGTTTGGGCTTGAATACCGCATCGATTGTTCTCGGCTTGCCCTGCATTTATTGGCTGAAATACGCTGTTGCAGCCCGGCTTTTCCCGACCGCGCCCGGTGCGACAATGCCGTCCCATGAGCAGCCCAGCACCCTTCCCCGCGTCCCTTCCCGTCTCCTCGTCCCTGACACTCACCCGCCCGGATGACTGGCATTTGCATCTGCGCGACGGTGCCGCGATGGCCAGTGTGCTGCCCTACACCGCCAGCCAGTTCGCGCGTGCGGTGGTGATGCCCAATCTGCGCCCGCCGGTCACGACCGCTGCGCAGGCAGTGGCCTACCGCGAGCGCATCTTGGCGGCGGTGCCCGAGGGCGTCAGCTTCGAGCCGCTGATGACGATGTACTTGACCGACCTGACGCCGGTGGACGAGATCGAGCGGGCCAAGGACGCCGGCGTGGTGGCGCTGAAGCTCTACCCGGCCGGTGCCACGACGAACAGCGATGCCGGTGTGACCGACATCCGCAAAACCTACAAGACGCTGGAAGCGATGCAACGCGCCGGCTTGCTGCTGCTGGTGCACGGCGAGGTGACCGACCCCGACATCGACATCTTCGACCGCGAGGCTGTGTTCGTCGACCGGGTGATGATGCCGCTGCGCCGTGACATGCCCGAGCTGAAGGTGGTGTTCGAGCACATCACCACCCGCGAAGCGGCTCAGTATGTGGCGTCTGCCGATGCTTTTACTGCCGCCACGCTGACGCCGCAGCATTTGCTCTACAACCGCAATGCCATTTTTACCGGCGGCCTGCGCCCGCATTACTACTGCTTGCCTGTGCTCAAGCGCGAGGTGCATCGGCTGGCGCTGATCGAAGCCGCCACGTCGGGCAGTGCCAAGTTCTTCCTGGGGACCGACAGCGCGCCGCATGCTGCCGAGTTGAAAGAAAACTCCGTCTGCGGAGCCGGCTGCTTTACCGCCTTGTCGGCGCTGGAGCTGTATGCCGAGGCCTTCGAGGCGATGGGCGCGCTGCATCACCTGGAGGCTTTCGCCAGCTTCAACGGGGCGGACTTTTACGGCCTGCCGCGCAACACCGAGCAAGTCACGCTGCTCAAGCAGGAATGGACGCTGCCCAGCACCGTGCCGTTTGGTGCGACCCAGTTGAAGCCGCTGCGTGGTGGCGACACGCTGAGCTGGAAGCTGCTGGCCAAGGCTTGACCGCTGTGACCGCTGTGAGCGCTATGACCGGCTCTGCCGGTGTCGGCGCTGTGACCGGCTCTGCCGGTGTGGCCAGCACTGGCGCACTGCAGCGCTTGGATTGGTCGGCACCTTGGCTCGCACCGTACCGGCCGCTGGGTCAGGCCTTGTCGGGCGATCTGGCGCGCGGGGCCAGCGTGGCCGAGGCGCTCAATGCGGCCTTGCCGACTTGCGGCATTGCGCTCGACGCCGGCCTGCTGCGCTTTGTGCCGCAAGCTGCCTTGCCCGCGGGCGAGGCTTACGAGGCGTTCATCTACCGCAGCGGCTGCGTGCCGACACGCGACAACCTGCACGACTTGCTGGGCGGGCTGGTCTGGCTGCAATGGCCGCTGCTGAAACGGCGGCTCAATGCGCTGCACAGCGAGGCTCTGCGCCAAGCCGGCGGCGTGCAAGCGCATCGCGGTCCCTTGCGTGATGCGCTGACGCTGCTGGACGAGAACGGTGCCTTGCTGCGAGCGCCGCCCGCGCTCTGCCAGGCCTTGATCCAGCGCGACTGGCAGCGGCTGTTTGTCGAGCTGCGGCCGCTCTGGGCGCAGGCCCGGCTGCACCTGATCGGCCATGCGCTGCTGGAAAAGCTGATGCAGCCGCGCAAGGGCATGTGCGCTCACGTGCTGCTGATGCCGGACGCTGTTGAAGTGGGTGTGGCCAACGACAACGAACCCGATGCCGCTGCCGCTGCGCTGATCGAGCCGGACTGGTTGGCTGGCAAACCGTTCTTGCCGCTGCCGGTGCTGGGTCTGCCCGGCTGGTGGGCCGCCAACGAGACGCTTGATTTTTACCGGGATGAGCGTGTTTTTCGAGCGGCCTCCCGGCCGGCGTAGGGTGCTGAAAGCGGCTAGTATCGCGCCTCCAAAGAAATCCTAATCCAGGGGTAATTCGTTTGTTACATCGACTCAAAGTTGCCCTGACCCTGACCGCGCTGCTGCTGATCAACCCATTCGTTTTGGCGCAGACGGCAGCGGTGCCAACCGCTGCAGCGGGAGCCGTGGGAGCTGCGGCTGCGGCAGCGCCGGCCCCATCGGCCGCGGTGTCCGCCACCGCGCGGCGCGTCTACGAAAGCACGCGCTCGCAGCTGCTGCAAATCCGCACGCTGCTGAAGACGCAGGACAGCCAGGCCTCGGTCGGCTCGGGCTTTCTGGTCAGCGCCGACGGCCATGTGCTGACCAACTATCACGTCATCAGCCAGTTCGCGCTGGAGCCGTCCGGCTACCGGCTGCGCTTTGCCACCACCGACGGGCAAGAAGGGCAGTTGGAGTTGCTGGACTTTGACGTGCGCCGCGACTTGGCCCTGCTGCGCGTGGCACCGGGCAGCTTGGAGGGCCGCGGTGCGCTCGGCTTTCGGCCCGCCGACAAGGCGCTGTCCAAGGGCGACCGCATCTACTCGATGGGCAATCCGCATGACGTGGCTTTTGCCGTCGTCGAGGGCAATTACAACGGCATGGTCGAGCGTAGTTTTGACGAGCTGATTTACTACTCGGGCAGCATCAACTCTGGCATGAGTGGCGGGCCGGTGGTCGACGAGGACGGGCGGGTGGTCGGCGTCAATGTGTCGGCGATGTTCTTTGCCCAGCAAATGAGCTTTCTGGTGCCCGGCAGTTACGCGCAGGCCTTGCTGGAACGCAGCCGCAATGCCCCGCCGATGACGACTCCAGCCTGGCCGCGCCTGCGTGAGCAGTTGCTCCGCTATCAGGACGAGTTGACCACCCGTTTCATTGCCCAGCCCTGGGCCAGCGCCGGCCATGCGCGCTACCAGTTGCCGGTGCCGCAAGAGCTGTTCATGCGCTGCTGGGGGCGCGTCACGCCGGCCGACACCAAGGGCCTGGAATTCCAGCGCTCACAGTGCCGGATGGAGCATGCGGTGTTCGTCAGCGGCGCGATGCAGACCGGTTTTCTGGACATGTCCCACGAGGCTTATGACGGCGGCAAGTTGGGTGCTATCCGCTTTGCGCGCCAGTATTCCCAGAGTTTTCGCAACGAACGCCTGGGCGGCGTTGATAAAGACCGCACCGCGTCCTTCTGCAAGGAGGAGTTTGTCAGCCGATCCGGTCTGCCGCTGCGCGCCGTGGTGTGCCTGCGCGCTTATCGCAAGCTGGCCGGCCTGCACGATTTGACGGTGCTGGTCACAACGGTCGACGCCGATACCGAAGGTGCGTTGGGCCGCTTTGATGCCCGCGGGGTCAGCTTTGATAACGCGCTGAAGTTGACCGCTCACTACCTGGAGGGCTTCGCATGGAACGCATCGCGGTAATCGAACTGCTGGGCCGCGACGGTCGCGTCAAGTCGGTGCAGCGGATCAGCCAATGGCCTGCCCGCATCGGCCGCTCGGTGCGCTGCGAGGTGGTACTGGATGACAGCCACTTGGCTGCCGAACATGCGGAGTTGCAATGGCCAGAAGGTGACGGTGGCGGTGGAGGCGATGCGGCAGGAGGTGCGCGCCTGAGCTTGCTGCCCAGCCGCAACGGCGGTTGGCTGGGCGAGCGCCGCTTGAGCGCGGGCGACACGGCAGCGTTGCCGGGGCTGGCCCAGTTCCAACTGGGCAACAGCCATTTGCGCTGGCGCAGCAGTGGCGAGGCGTTGGCCCCGGAGCTGCCCTTGCAAGCGCATCAGCAGCGCCGGGTCAAGGTGGCAGCGGCCTGGGTACCGGTGCTGGCGCTGTTGTGGCTGGGCCTGTTGTGGTTTGACCAGTGGTCAGGCTTGAACCCCGGCTCGCCGTGGGTGGATTACAGCGGCGCGGTGCTGATCCCGCTGGCCGTGTTGTTCATGTGGGCGGCGCTGTGGTCGCTGGTGACGCAGTTGTTCCAGCACCGCTTTCCGTTCAGCACTCATTTGCGCGGAGCCCTGGTCGGCTTGACCAGCTTGCACCTGGTTGGTTTTGTGCTGCCGCTGCTGGCTTACGCGATCTCAGCGCCGCGCCTGATGGTGCTGGATGCCGTGCTGTTCCCCTGCGGTGTGGCGGCCTTGCTGTGGTGGCATGCCCGGCTGGTCTGGCCGCGCGCTGGGCGCTGGCTGGGCTTGGCGGTGCTCGCTTGTTTGCTCACGCTGCTGGTGCTGACCGTGGCCCGCCGCCAGGATCAGCAGCATTGGCTGGGCCCGGCCTATTTGGGCTCGCTGCCGCCGCCGGCCTTCCGCCTGGTGCAGCCGACGACGCCGCAAGCGTTGATCGATTCACTGCGTCCGCTCGAAGCCGAATTGGCGCGTCAGGCCAACAAGGACAACGATGAGCCGAGCGAGGAGGGCGGGAGCGATTGATTCGTCCCGCAAAACCACCTTAATCAGTTGAGGTCAGAGCTACTCGCGAACCCGCTTAAACGGTTGGGGTCAGAGCTACTCGCGGGTACGTTCGGGCGGTCTGACCCACAAGGTCAGCAGTTTGGCAAAAACCCCTCAATCGACAAGTAGCGCTCGCCGGTGTCGTAGTTGAAGCCGAGGACGCGGGCACCGGGGCCCAGGTCGGGCAATTTCTGGGCAATGGCGGCCAGCGTGGCACCGCTGGAAATGCCGACCAGCAGGCCTTCTTGGCTGGCGCTGCGGCGGGCGTACTCGCGTGCGGCTTCGGCTTCGACCAGGATCACGCCGTCGAGCAGATCGGTGTGCAGGTTGGCGGGAATAAAGCCGGCACCGATGCCCTGGATCGGGTGCGGTGCTGGCGCGCCGCCGCTGATCACGGGTGAGGCCGTGGGCTCTACCGCAAACACCTTCAACTGGGGCCAGGCCTTTTTCAGCACCTGCGCGCAGCCGGTCAGGTGGCCGCCGGTGCCCACGCCGGTGATGATGGCGTCCAGCCCCTCGGGGAAGTCGCGCAGAATTTCTTCCGCCGTGGTCCGCGCATGGACATCGATATTGGCCGGGTTCTCGAACTGCTGCGGCATCCAGGCACCGGGGTTCTGTTCAACCAGTTCTTGCGCCCGAGCGATGGCACCCTTCATGCCTTTTTCGCGCGGCGTCAGGTCGAACGACGCGCCATAAGCCAGCATCAAGCGACGCCGCTCGATCGACATGCTGTCCGGCATCACCAGAATCAGTTTGTAGCCCTTGACTGCCGCCACCATGGCCAGGCCGACGCCGGTGTTGCCGGAAGTCGGCTCGATGATGGTGGCACCTGGCTTCAGTTGCCCGCTGGCCTCGGCGGCCTCGATCATGGCCAGCGCGATGCGGTCCTTGATCGAGCCGCCCGGGTTGCTGCGCTCGGATTTGATCCAGACCTGCGCGTCGGCACCGAACAGGCGCTGCATGCGGATATGGGGCGTGTTGCCAATGGTGGCGAGGACGTTGTCGGCTTTCATCGCGTCGGTTCCCTTCGGGGTTGAGTTTTTGAGTGAGTGATAATGCGCGCTGTGAAGCAAGTCAGACCGCCGCTGGTGCGAGCATGGAAACATGGCACTGGAGGAAGGTCCGGACTGCAAAGAGCAGCGTAGCAGCTAACGGCTGTCCGGCGTGAGCCGAGGATCAGAGCAACAGAGACGAGTCGACCCAACGTGCAGAGCGCAAGCCCTGCGGGACCCAGAGCGCAGCCCTGGGGGTCGGGTGAAACGGGCAATCTCTACGCGCAGCAACACCAAGTAGGCCAGTATTGATGCGGCTCGCAGAGCTGGCGGGTAGGTGGCACCGAGCCAGGCAGTGATGCCTGGCCAAGAGGAATGGCGGTCACGGGCCCGGTTTCGCAAGAAGCCGGGCCCGCACAGAATCCGGCCTATCGACTTGCTTCACTTTTTA
>JBIIVZ010000135.1:0-6330 GCA_044339175.1 Roseateles sp. | reverse complement strand
TCACCCAGGCCGGACGACTTCAAATACGCTTCAGCGCGCTTGGCCAGCGAACGCGGGTCGCGCTCGTAAGCCTTGCCGTCGGTGGGCTCGACCACGTCGCAGCTCATGATCAGCGTCGGCTCTTCGAAGAACGGGTCAACGTTGGCGGTGTTCGGGTCCGGCATCAACAGCATGTCGGAGGCTTCAATGCCCTTCCAGCCGCCAATCGACGAGCCGTCAAACGCATGCCCTGAGACGAATTTGTCTTCGTCGAAATGCGAAACAGGCACGGTCACGTGGTGCTCTTTGCCACGGGTATCGGTGAAACGGAAGTCAACAAACTTGACTTCGTTGTCCTTCACCATCTTCATCACGTCGGCGACGGTCTTGGCCATCAATAGCTCCTAGCAGGGAAAGTCTGAGGGAAAATCTGAGGTACAGGGGACTTGACTAAATTCGGACCGCGCTTGTTCGCCCTAGATCAAGCACATCATCAACATTAAGCAGTTTATGTGCCAACCGCGGGCGGCCGGAACCAAACCCGATACCAAATGCTGATGCGGTCAAATTCAGGCGGAATTATGCGGCTTGAGAGGAAGCAGCCGAATCAAGCGCACCAAAGAATGGCGAGACGGAAGTCCAAGTTGGTGCATCAATTCCGCATTTATCGCACCAATTCGGAGCCTATGACCGCCCCAAACTGAAGCACGCCGGTTTTCAAGGTCGAATAAGCCGCATCCAGCCGCTCGGCCGCCCCGGCTTGGCCCGCCTCGCCGGCCGTGGCCGCCTTGACACCCAGCTCGATGTGACGACCCCAGTGCGGGTGATCGACGCTGGGCAAGCTGAAGACCTTGATGTCGGGGAACTGCGCCTCGACAGCCACCATCAGCGGCGTCAAGCTGGCTTCCATCGCACCCTGCACGATCATCGACTTCTCTTGCACGCCGACGGCCCGGTGCAGCTGCGGGTAGCGCTGATCCAGCACCCATTCCATCATCGGATGGGCCATCACCGGGAAGCCCGGCACGAAATAGACGTGGCCGACGTAGAAGCCGGGAATCTTGTTGTACGGGTTCGGGATGATGTCGGCACCGATCGGGAACACGCCCATTTCAAAGCGCCGCAGCGTATCGGGCGACTGCGCTTGTGCCGTCTCGCCCTGCTCGGCCGCCGTCATCTGAACGCGCTGCCAAATCAGTTCTTGCGCTTGCGGGTGCAGCTCCAGCTCGCGCCCCAAGGCCTGCGCAGCCGCTTGGCGAGTGTGGTCATCGGGCGTGGCACCAATGCCGCCGCAACTGATCACCAAATCACCGCTGGCAAAGGCCACGCGCAACTGCGCGGCAATATAGTCGCGGTCGTCACCAAGGTATTGGGCCCAGTCCAGGCTCATGCCGCGCGCCGCCAGCAATGAGATGAATTTACTGAGGTGCTTATCTTGGCGTTTACCCGAGAGAATCTCGTCGCCAATGATGATCAAACCAACTTTCATTGAGTTCAGCCCTGCGGAAAAGGGGGTAAGGATACGACTTGTGGCTTGGCCTGTTCCAGCGCCGGCTCGGTGATCAGCTCGGCAAGCTCGGTCAACGGCAAGCTGCTGCGGCCCTGCGCCCTGGCGGCCCGCATATCTTGCAGCGCAGTCAGCGAATAATGAGTGAACCACAGGGTTGAAAACGCAAATACCAGCGTGTACAGCCAGATCGAAATCAACACCAGAAACGGGGCCATCGCCACCGCCATCACGCCCAGCGCCCAGATCGCCGCCGGCGCTGCGCCCAGATAACCGGTCACCAAGCCAAGCGTCATCAGCGGCAATTTGTGCGCACGCATCAGTTGGCGGCGCTCGGCCACCGAGGCATGGTCGGCCAGCGCATCAAAGGTGAACACCTTGTAGCCCAGCCAGCCCCAGATCAGCGGCGGCAAGATCAGCACCAACGGTGGGATCAACCAGAAGGGCATGCTGACCAACAAGGCCAGCAGCGCCAGCAGGCCGTACCAAAGCGACCACCCGAGGCTGCGCCACCAGCTGCCGCCCTGCTTCTTTTGCAGCTCGCCAAAGCGGCGCTCGGCCACCATGTTGACCAGCGACGGCGTCATCAGCAGCGCCACCAGCAGCAAGCTCAGCACAACGATCACCGGCAGCGCCAGCGCCAACACCAGCAACGGTGCCATCACCGAGCGAAAACCGCCCGCACCGACATAGTCGAGCCAGCCGAGCAGGGTGTCGATCAAGCGCCAGCTGTCCAGCGTCGCCCGCACCGTATCGACCGCCGCTTCCCAGAAAAAGTAGCTCAGACCAAAGACCAGGCCGGCCGACAAGACCAGAGGCAGCAGCGACAAGGCAATCACCCGCGGGTGCATGCAATACGCTACCGCGCGCCAAAAGGCATCGGCGATGCGACTCATTGAGCTGATCATTGACAGGTCCTCAATTGAAGCCGGCGAGACGGCGCAAACCCAGCCACTGCTGGGCCCAGAAGCCCTGGCCGTAATCGCGCCCGCCTTCGTCCGGCAACTGGTCGCGAATGCCGGTAGCGTCCCAGCGGAGCTGGAAATTGGCGGTTCGGAAGAGGATGTCCCAGAGCGGGAACAAGACCGCGAAATTGTGCCCGCCCAGCGTGCCGCGACCTGCCGTCTCGTGACCGATGCCGATGGAATGGTGCAGGCGGTGGAAGCGCGGGCTGACGAAGACCCGCTCCAGCACCGGGCCAAACCAGAGCCGCACGTTCGCGTGTTGCAGGTTCTCCATCAACTGCGACACCGCCACCAGAGCGACAAACTGCCCCGGCTCAACGCCGACCAAGCGCGCCAGCAACACGAAGGCCGCGTCACGCAGCACGTCGTCCAGCAAGTGGTTGCGGTTGTCGCTCCACATCGTCATCTGGCGCTGGCTGTGGTGCAGCGAATGCAAGGCCCACCACCAGTTGAAGCCATGCTGGGCTCGGTGCAGCGCGTAGTTGACAAGGTCGAACAGCAACAGATAAAGCACAAAACTGACCAGCGCGATATCGGTCACGCCGGGCCACAGCGCATCAAGCTGAAAGGTGGGCATGCCCGCCAACCGCAGCTGCCCGGACAAGGTATCCCAGAGCGGCTCGATGCTGAAGAACATCACCAGGCGGAACAGGCCCAGCCGGTGAATCAAGGTGTAGATCACATCGACCCGCACGGCGGCCCGGTCCTGCAGTGGCTCGGCCGGACGCCAACGCTCCAGCGCCCGGATGGCGGTCAACATCACCGCAATTTGCAGCAAGCCGACCAGCAACCAGCCGGTCGCGATGTAGGCGTCCTCGATCAGATTACCCCAACCCAGACCAAAAACCAGCGGCTGCACTGCCGCCTCGAACAGCCATTGCTGCGCTTGGTTGAACAGATCGCTGAAGAATTCCATCACGGTTTTTTAAGCGAGGAAATTGCGGCCAAGGCCGTCTGCGTCGTTGCAGTCGACCGAGCAAGCGCCCGTTCGGCCGCAAAAAATGCGGCGTAGCGCGGATGCTCACGCAGCGGCGCAAAGCACATGCCGCGCGCCTTCAGGCCTTGCATCAACGGCTCCAGCACGGCCGGCGCCCAGGCGTCTTGGCGCGACCAAATGCCCAAATGCGCCATCAAGATATCGCCCGGCTTGATGTCGCGCAGCGCCCGCTCAAGCAACTGCGCGTTCGGGAAGCGCTGGCTCGACAATTCATCGCCCAAAAAACCGGCCGCGCTCCAACCCACATGGTTGAACCCGCAGCTCTTGGCCAGTGCCAGCAAGGCCGGCGATGTCTTGCCCGCCGGGGCCCGGAAGATCGGACCCATCGTCTGCCCGGTCATCACCTTGAAGCGCTGGGCGACCCGCTTCAAGCTCTCGCAATACTCGGAGCCGCTCACCTCGCGCACCTTCGGCGGCTGCACACCCGCACCGGTGCGCACCTTGAAGCGGCCGTCGGGCAGGTCTTCCAGCCAGGTGTCGTGATCCCAGGTGTGCGAGCCGAAATCATGGCCTTCGGCAGCGCGCGCGCGCCACCAAGGTGCCCATTGCTCGTCGAGCGTGCGGCCCTCGGTCAGCGTCGGCTCGTTGGCCAAGAAGAAGGTCGCGCGGGCATCAAAGCGCTTCAGCGTGTCGGCAATCAACGGTGCCACGCCCATGTGGCCCGTGTCAAAGGTCATGAACACCGGTTTGTCGCAACTCTGCGCGCCGACGCCCAAGGGCAGGCCGGCCAGCGCCAACACGGCCGCGCAAAACCTCATCACAGGGCGAGCGGTCCTCATCACTGACGCGGCATGTGGTCCAGCGTCCACACACCATGCGGGGACTTGCCGACCTTGACCTGACGCAGCACCTGCTTGCTGACCGTGTCGATCTCCGTCAGCTTGCCGGCCCAGCGCGAGGTGACCAACAGCGTACGGCCATCGCTCTTCACCTCCATGTCGTCCGGGCCGCTGGGGCCGGGGAATTGGTCCACGACGGCAAAGGTCTGCAAGTTGATCTTGCTGATGGTGTTGGCCGAGCGGTTGCTGACCAGCACATGTTGCCGATCGCCCCAGGCGCGGAACGAATGTGCGCCGTTACCGGTCTTGATGCGCTTGACCAATTTGGCAGGAACGGCTGCGCCGCCGCTGACGTCATACACCTCGACCTCGTTGGAGCCCGTCAGCGCGACCAGTAAATGGCGGTCATCGGGCGTCAAAAAGATGTCGGCCGGCATCTGCCCGACAGTGATCTTCCAGCGCGGCGTTTGGGTGGTCAGGTCGATGGCCAGCAGTTCATTGCTGTCTTGCAAACTGGCGTAGACAACGGTGCTCTTGCTGTCGATGAAGAGGTGGCTGGGCGTCTTCGGTGCCGGGATGCGCTTGACCAGTTGCAGCGGGTTGGCCGCCTCAGCCGGCAGCCAACGGTACAGGCTGACATAGTCCAGCCGGTTGGAGGCCGTCACAAACCACTTCATGTCGGGCGAAAAGCGCAGGTGGTAGGGATCGTTGATGCCCTGCAGCACGCGCTGCACCTCGGCAGTGGCCGGGTTGATGAAGGTCAGCGAATCACTCAACGCATTGGCCACGATCAGCGACTTTTCGTCCGGGGTCAGGTAGATGTGGTGTGGCTCCTTGCCGGTCGGAATCCGCTTGACCTGTTTGAAGCTGACCGGATCGACAACACTGATATCACCGTCGAGCGAATTGAGCACAAAGATCGGCTTGTTGCCGCTGACGACCGGGGCGGCGGGAGCCGCTGGCGCGGCAAAGGCCGCGTTGACGCTGAGGGCAGCACAAAAACTCAAAACCAGCAAGGCGGCCGTAGGCGACCTGGGCAGAAACAACATCGGGAAAACCTCTGGAATGGAATGCGGGTTCAAAACGGGCCGTGCTTACCCGCCCCCAAGTGTAGGCGGGCGAGGCTATGCCTCATCGTCGCCACCCAACAAACCACCCAGGCCTAAGCCACCCAAAACGCCGCCAGCGGCCAGACCGCCCAGCAAGCCACCCTCTTCACGGCTACCGCCGCGCTGCGGTGCGGCCGCAAAAATGCGCGAGGCCAGCCGCGAGAACGGCAGGCTTTGCAGCCAAATCTCACCCGGCCCCGTCATCTTGGCCAGGAACAGACCTTCCCCGCCAAACATGGCGGTCTTGATCTTGCCGACGTACTGGATCTCGAAATTCACGTTCGGTGTGTAAGCCACGACGCAACCGGTGTCGACCATCAACGTCTGCCCGGCTTGCAGCGTGCGCTGCACGCAAGTGCCGCCGGCATGAACAAAGGCCAAGCCGTCGCCGTCCAACTTTTGCATGATGAAACCCTCGCCGCCAAAAAAACCGACGCCGAGCTTTCGTTGCAGCGCAATGCCCAGCGACACGCCCCGCGCCGCGCACAAAAACGCATCTTTCTGACAGATCAAGGTGCCCCCCAGTTGGCGCAGGTCCATCGCCAGAATCTTGCCCGGATAAGGTGCGGCAAAGGCCAGCCGCAACTTGGTCGAGGACTGATTCGTGTAGATCGTGGTGAACAGCGACTCCCCGGTAATCAGCCGTTTGCCGGCCCCCATCAACTTACCGAAGAAGCCGGTCTGACCTGCAGAGCCGTCACCGAACACCGTATCCATCGCGATGCCGGCGTCCATGAACATCATGCTGCCAGCCTCGCCGATAGCCGCCTCGCCAGGGTCGAGTTCGACTTCAACGAATTGCATCTCTGCACCCTTGATTTCAAAATCAACAGCATCCATGGCCATAGGAGTTCTCCGCGAATTGGTTTGAGCAGGGCCGTATGTTAATCAGGACTGACGCAAAGTCGGCGCACACCTAGATTCGGCAGTTGACCGCTTCCCACCGCCTCGGCTGCCCGATGTCTATTGAGATTTCGCTACCCGCGCACCATCA
>JBIIVZ010000134.1:0-6337 GCA_044339175.1 Roseateles sp. | reverse complement strand
AACCGAGACAGCGGGCGCAGTGTCGACGCAGCGCTCAAGAGCCTCTAGGCGCTTCTCCAGGGCTGCGCTCATGCCTTGGCCTTGGGTTGCTTGCTGATGGCCTCCAGCGCAGCTATGCGGGCTTCCAGATCGTCGCCTTGGGTCAACTTCTGCAATGCACCCAGCGAGCCCATGATTGACGCGCCTTGGCTTGGTGCGATCTCTCCAGCAGCCACAGCAGCGACCACAGCGCGGCCTTGCTCGGTCAGCGTGCCATCGGGCAGATTGACGGGCGCGGCTTCTTCGCTTGCCTTGATGGCCGGAATCACTCGCTCCAGCAACAGGCGGGCGGCAGCAACATCGCCAGCCAGGGCGGCATCGGTCAAGGTCTTGATGATGGCGGGCACATGGACAGCGATACCGGCGCGAAGTACAGCGACCTTTCCAGAGCCCGACGGTTTGCCCTTGGGGTTGCCGGACTGTCCAGGCTTCCACAGGTGCGGCGGCATTTTCTTGGTTGTCATGTTCTTGTTTCCTTTTTGCTTATTCAGTCTCAATGGTGGCGAGCACTCAGCGCAGCGGCCACCCAGCTATCCGCACTCGCCCTCGCCGATCTTGCTGGCCTTGGTGGTGGGTCGATGAACTCGCCAAGCTCCGTACTCCACAGCTTCGCGTCTTGCCGGTCACGCACACGCACCACTTCGCCAGGGTCGGGCCGCTCTGCTGTTGCCGCTTGTTTGGGCAGTTCGGGCGGTGGTGGTGATGGCGGTTTTGGAGTGAACCCTACACAGGATAGGGTTTGCTCTTTTTTCGGCGTTGAAACCCTATAGGCTTTGGCGGTGGACTCCTTGTCTTGTGCTGTGCTTTTGCCCTTCGAGGTGAATATCTGTGCCATCGTTCGGCCTTGCTTCTTTGGCTTCGACAACTCCGCGCCAAGAGCCAACATGAAGGGGCCAGGGTCGCGCTCTATGGCCTCGCGGATGGTCGGCCATGCCGCACTGCGTAAAGCCGGGTCTGATGCCTCTCTGAGTCGCTTAATCACCTCCTTGGCAGCTTCCTGCTTGCTTGCCCCAATCAGCCGCGCAGGAGCCTTCAGCAACCCATACCGCGATGCCACTGCCGCATGAAACTGCTTTTGAATTTCGGCTAGCCTTTGCTTGTTGCCAACAATGTCCGAGCCTGTCATCTTGTTTTGAATGAGCGGCAGCAGCAGCACATGGCAGTGATGCTGCGCTTCGTCGCGGTGAATGTCGGCACTGAGGATGTTCTGAGCGCCGCCAAAGTAGACGCCCGCCCAATTAGCGCAGTCTGCAAAGTAGGCGCGTTCATCAAGGCGGTGTTCTGGCGGCAGGCTGAAAACCAGCTCAAGGCCCATCACAGCATCTTTGCGCAGCTTGGTGATGCCTGCCTCGCGCATCAGGTCTTTCGCCAAGGTTGCCACATCATCGGCGGTGGTCGGCCCTTGAAGGGTCTCATTCAAATGGCTGCGTGCCGGGTCAATACTCCCTGATGCGCCAATCTCCGCTTGGATGACGCGCCGGTTATGACGTGCAGCCACTCCGATGATGCCGCCCCCCTTTAGCTTCTTGAGCCGCAGGAAAGCGGCCCCGCTCAAGTCAACACCTCCCAAAGCGCAGCGACCAGCAACGCAAGCGGCAGCGCCCATGCCGCCAGCAACGCGCCATCAAGCATCAAGGCCAGCTCCAACAAAAGAAACTTCAGAAACTTAGTCATGCTGCGGCACCTCCGAACAGGTCTGCTTGTCGATCGTCGCGGCGCTTCATGCGGGCGGCGTTGATGGCGTCGGCGTTACGCTTGGCTTCAGCGGCTTTGGTGCGGCGCTTCATGCGGGCGGCGCGAACATCGGCGCACCATGCAGCAGCGCCCTTTTTGTTGGCGTCGGCAATGGTTGACTGAAGCAGCCAGTAGACAGACACGGTAGACACGCGGCCATCGGCGCAGCCGGTCGCTTTGTCCTCGCGGCAAATGAACCAGCCGTACCTGTCGGCCAAGTCGAGGACGCGGGCAGGTAGGCGCGTGGTGGACGATGAGTGAACCGAGTCCATCACGGTTAGGCGCTCACCGATCAAGAAGCGGTACAGCACATCAGCGATCACGGTGTCTGTGCGCTTAGGGTAGGTTCCTGCGAGAATAGAGCCGCCTGCCAGGGTCGCGCTCATGCCTTCATCCGTGATGGTGTGGGCGTTCTTCATTACGCCACCCCCAAGATTGCCTTGATGCCAGCCACAGGCCACAGCAGGCGGCCAGCATGGCGAACAGGCTTCAGGCGCGGGTCGTAGGACTCGGCGCAGGCTTGAGCGCGAAGCGTCTGCTGTTGAAGCAACAGATGCCAGCCGGTGACGGCAGTGGAGACATGCGTTCTAGTCTCTTGGGCGAGCGGCACAAAGTCAGCGGGCGCGACCTTGGCGGGGCGGGTTACAGCTTGCGCGACTTCGGCGCTGTGGTGGGTTGCGGTTTGCATGAAGGTTCCAGAACCCCGCCGAATGGCAAGGCATGGAGCCCCATTCTTGTCATGCAGACCAGAATTAAGCCTACCCCTTATTTCCAGTCGGACTTTCTGTCTTCCCATCCCCTAGTTGAGCCGCAGTTGCTCCACGCTTTCTGCGCCACAGCAACCGAAACATGATTCTTTTTTGCGACCTCACGAATTGCCGTCTCGATCGGCTTGTCCGCTCTTGTGTGCTGTCGCTTAAGTAGCCGGTCTAGCGCCTCGCCAATTTGCACGAACAAGAGAACATCACGCAGACCTAACGCCGGGTCTGCTGGCCTGTTATCTGGTTTAGCTAGGTGTAGCGCGTCTGCTGGGTCAGCACCGGCTTGAATGGCCTTAAGCGATAGCAAGACCGAGCGCAGGTAGACAAGTTGGCGCGGGTCTGGCGGCTCATGAAAAACCAAGCGTCGAGGGTCGGATAGGTCGAGGACGTTCAGCCGCAGCTTTTGGGGGTCTGGTTCATCAAACTGCATCAACCCGGAAAGCGCCCCTATTGCTTGGTCAATGATGAGTTGAGCGGCATGAATGTCTCCCTCTCGCGCACTCTTGACGCTGACATGCGCGGCCTCGATATGGTCACGCCACTGGTCTTCTTGCATTGCCACCCCTTCAGGTGTCAGCCTTCAAACAGAAGCCCCGGCCAGTCGGTGAAGGAGTCCGACTTGTCGCCCGCTAAAGCTAGGCCAGGGCAAAACCAATATCAGGCCGATGCGACCAGCTTCAGGCCACCAGCGCCAGCGGCGGCAGGGTTGAATTCAATCCCGGCTTGCTCAAGCATCCAGGCTTCAATCTTGTTGTGATGAACGGCCAGCAGTTCAAGCGGGCGCACCGTGTAATGCTTTTCAGCGGTGGCGCTTGGCTTGTGGCCCATGACTTGAGCGACCACGCCAGCCGGAATCTCTAGCCACTCGGTCAGGCTCTTGAATGATCGGCGCAGGCCGTGCAAGGTCAAGCCCTCCAGGCCAGCAGCGGTACAGGCGGCGGTATGAATGCCGTTCGGCACGGTGATATGTCCGCTGGCGCTACTTGTGCTGGCGAACACCCAGCCATTGCGGCGGGGCAGGGTGGCGAGCAATTGGGCGACATAGGGCGTCAGCGGGATGATTCGCAAACCCTCTACCTTGTCTCGAATGGTCAAGCCTTGCCATTGCGTGTTCACATCCTCCCACTTGAGCGTAAGCACTTCGCCAGGACGTGCACCAGTCAACAGCATGACTTGCAGCGCGGCGGCCATCGTCTTGCTTGGCACCATGCCGACATGCTTGAACCATGCGGCCAACTGCCCACGCTGCATAACATCGGCCTTGGTTCCAGCCTTGCCCAATGACTCGCGGGACTTCTTAGTCTTGGCTTGGTTCTTGGCAGGCATCAGCGGCGCATAGGCGGGCTGTTCGGCGCACCAACCGAGAAAGACCTTCAGCAGTCGCCAAGCAAGGCGGGCGCTAGTCGGGCGGGTCTTGCCCTCGGCCTCGGCCCATGCCTCGATGGTGGCGGCGTCAAGCTGGCGCAGTTGCAGGCCCATCAGCGGCCACAGCGGGCCGGGTTGCGTCAGGCCACCGGCACCAGTACCGCGAACTACCCGCACACCGCCAGGGCTTGCCTTGCGGTCATGGTCAAGGCGGTGCAGGCCTCCCCACTTGGGCGAGCGCTCGGCCACATAGACGGCCCAGACCTCGCCAACGGTCAGCGCGGCGGCTTTATCGGCTTCGGCCATGAATGCGTCAGCAACCACCTTGGCGGCGGCTTCGGCTTCGGCCTGAGTAATGGCGGCGGCGTCGGCTTCTTCCTTCTGGCGCTCCAACTCGCGGGGGTCGGCCTTGTCGGTCTTGACGATGCGGCCCAAGTCGCGGGCCAGGGCTTGAGCCTCGGGAATGCTCATCAAGCCAACTTTGCCAAGTGTCTTGCTGATTGCCTTGCCGTTCAGCTTGGCTTCGTACACGAAAGCCTTGGCACCGTTAGCCGTTACCCGCACCTTGAGCCCGCTTACCTCCTTGTCGCGCAAGAAAGCCTTTACCGCTCCAGGCGGGCAAGTCAGCCGTTCAATCAATCCGTGGCTCAGTTCATGCGTGGCGCTCAAGTCAATCTCTGCGCCCTTCTTTGGTCGTGCCATACCTGCCCCCTTTTCGCCATACCTGCGCCATACCTGCGCTGTGCCGCCCGTAAGCCCCTATTTTGGGGAATATCAATCAACACTCGGGCTGTTCAAGCATCCAGTACAGGAAGCGGTGAATGCTCATAAAGTGTTGATTTGTATGGATTGTAGCGACAGAAATCAACGCTAGCGAATGGTATTTACCTGGGACTCATAATCCTTTGGTCCGCGGTTCAAGTCCGCGACGGCCTACCACCCATAGAATCAGAAAAAGCCCAATCGATCCGGTTGGGCTTTGTTGTTTGTGGGGCGCTCGGCGGAGCGGAACGAGGTCAGGCGTCGGGTGTGATGCTGGCAGAGTCTGTGGCGAGCAATGCGGGTTTGGCGGTTTGCAGCGGCGGGGCGCACATGCGCTCGCCATTCCATTGCTGGCCGCACCAGCAGCGGCCTTCGGTGTCGATGATGCAGGTGCCGCTGCCGCAGCAGCGTGGGTCTTGTTGGGTCATGTGGACTCCGATGTGAAGGCTGATCCGAGCGGCGGGGGCTATTCGGAGGCCAAGAGCCTAGCGGATGACTGGGCATTTGTTTCTGCCGCTTGCAATTCCCGCAGACAAGGCAGGCATAAACAACGGCTGTATTGCATGGCCAGCCGTTGCCTCAGCGCTTCGCTGAGCTGCAGGTCGAAGCAGTCGCAGCGCGCGTCGGCGGCACCGCAGTGGAACGGCGCGGCGCAGCGGGGGCAGGCTTCGTTGCTGGCGGATGACGCGGCAACCTCAAGCGAGGCGGGTAAGGTAGACATCGCCGACACCCCTGACGCGGCGGCGGCGCTCATGCGAACAAACCTTTGTACTGCTCGCGCAACAGGTTTTTCTGCACCTTGCCCATCGTGTTGCGAGGCAACTCGGCCACGATGAAGACCTGTTTGGGTACTTTGAAGTTGGCAATCTGCCGCTTCAGCGTGGCGGCGATGGCGGGGCCGTCCAGCGCGGTGCCGGGTTTGGGGATGACGATGGCCACCACCGCTTCGCCGAAGTCGGCATGGGCAATGCCCACCACGGCCGATTCGGCCACGCCGTCCATTTCGTTGATATAGCCCTCGATCTCGGCGGGGTAGACGTTGTAGCCGCCGCTGATGATCAAGTCCTTGCTGCGGCCGACGATTGTGAAGTAGCCGCTGGCATCGCAGCGGCCTACGTCGCCGGTCTTGAACCAGCCGTCGGCGGTGAATTCCTCCTGTGTTTTTTCGGGCATGCGCCAGTAACCATGGAAGACATTCGGGCCTTGCACTTCGATGTGGCCGATGTCACCGGTGGCGCAGGGCTGGCCTTGGTCGTCGCGGACGCGCACGCCGACGCCCGGCAGCGCCAGGCCGACCGTACCGCCGAGGCGGTCGCCGTCCAGCGCGCGATAGGGGTTGGAGGTCAGCATGATGGTTTCGCTCATGCCGTAGCGCTCCAGAATCGTCTTGCCGCTGCGCTGCTGCCACTCGCGGAAGGTCTCGATCAGCAGCGGTGCCGAGCCGCTGATGAAGAGCCGCATCCGCTGGCAGGCGGCTGGCGTCAGCCCGCCTTCGGCCAGCATGCGGCCGTACAGCGTCGGCACGCCCATGAAGATGGTGGCGTCGGCAAAGCGGTTGATGACCGCGCGCGGCTCGAACTTGGCGAACCAGATCATCTTGGCGCCGGCCAGCAGCGCGCCATGCGAGGCCACGAAGAGCCCATGCACATGAAAGATCGGCAGCGCATGGATCAGCA
>JBIIVZ010000133.1:0-6343 GCA_044339175.1 Roseateles sp. | reverse complement strand
AAGGACGGTTGGTGAATGGGAAAATAAGGGATGCAATAAGTGGGCATGCCATCACTACTGCAAATCCTATGCCAGCCTCAAAAAGCCCAATTAAATCAACGACTTGGCAATATTTTTAATATTCTGGACCGGAAAATAGCCGAAAAACCCGTGTAAGCCGGCGTTTTTGTCGCCAGCGAGCGACAGTATCCCTTCCGAAAAGTGAAAATTCCTTTGAAATCAAACGCTTGGCGCTGTCGCTTATGAGCGACTCCGCTTCAGCTGGCAGGCGTCGCCGACCCGTTGGTGTCGGCTTTGAACAGCCCCGGCGTCAGGCCGTGCTTTTGCATCAGGCGGTAAAACTCGGTGCGGTTGCGGTCGGCCAGACGCGCGGCGTCGGCCACATTGCCGTCGCTGAGCTTGAGCAGACCGACCAGGTAGTCGCGCTCAAACCGTTGCCGGGCCTCAGCCAGGGTCAACACCACCACGCTGGGCGAACGCAGGGCGCGCTGCACCAGCGCCAGTGGCACCAGCGGCGTGGTCGACAGGGCACAGACCTGTTCCACCACGTTGTAAAGCTGGCGCACATTGCCCGGCCAGGCCGCCGTGGTCAAGGCGATCAGGGCCTCGGGCGCAAAGCCGCTCACGCGTTTTTTGTATTTGCTCGCCAGTTTCACCAAGAGATGGTTGGCCAGCAGCGGGATGTCCTCGCGCCGCTCGGACAGCGGCGGCAAGGTCAGGGTGACGACATTGAGACGGTAGTACAGGTCGGCCCGGAACTGGCCTTCGGCCATCGCCAGGTCGAGGTCGCGGTGGGTCGCCGAGATGATGCGCACATCAATGGGAATGGACTGGCTCGAGCCCAGGGGCCGCACCATGCGCTCCTGCAGCACGCGCAGTAGCTTGACCTGCAGGGCCGGGGGCATGTCGCCGATTTCGTCCAACAGCAGCGTGCCGCCATCCGCCGCCTGAAACAGGCCGACGCGATGGGATACCGCGTCGGTGAAGGCGCCCTTGACGTGGCCAAACAGCTCCGATTCCAGCAGTGGCTCGGGAATGGCGCCGCAGTTCACGGCGATGAAGGGCTTGCTGGCGCGCGCGCCGGCCTGGTGAATCGCCTGCGCCAGCAGTTCCTTGCCGGTGCCGCTTTCTCCGCGCAGCAGCACGCTGGCATCGGATTGAGCGACCATGCGCGCTTCCGCCAGCACTTCGGCCATGCGGCTGGAGCGGCTGATGATCTGGTTTTGCCACGCCTGCGGGCTGTTGGCGTTGACGGTATGGGCCGGCGCGCTCAGTGACAGGGCTTGGGCAATCTTGTCGAGTAGGCTTTTGCCATCAAACGGTTTGGTCAGGTAAGAGAACACGCCGCGCTCGGTCGCCTGCACCGCATCGGGAATCGTGCCATGGGCGGTCAGCAAAATAACGGGCAACGAGGGGTGTTGCGCGCGAATGTCGTCAAACAATGCCAGGCCATCCCGGCCGGGCAGCCGCACATCGCTCAACACCAGTTGGGGTCGCTCAATATGCAGCTGGGTCATGGCGGCCTCGGCCGAGGTCACCGCCGTCACGCGGTAACCCGCCGCCGTGAGCCGGATGGTCAGCAGACGCAGCATGTCGGCGTCATCGTCCACCACCAGCAAATGGGGCCCCGATGTGAGCGGCCCCGTTGCGGCCCGCTTGGGTGTGGGGGCGGCGGGATCACTCATTGCGAAGGGGCGTTGCTAGCACGATTGGTGGGTGCCGAGGAACTGGGCGCCGGGGGACGGCTGGTGAGGCTGCGTTCTATCGCCTTGAGGGCTTCCAGCCGCTCGGTGGTTTGATCCAGTCTGCGTTGCACGTCGCGGGTCTGTTGCGTCTGTTTCTCCATCTGATCTTCCAGGCGGCGCAGATCGCCATAGCGCGAGGCCAGCAGGCCGGCCAGCGGATGCAAGGCCTGCGCCTCGGCGTCCGGATTGGCCAGCACGCGCGCCAGCAACTCCTGCGCCCGGATGAGGTCCGGCAGCTGTAGCAGCTGGCTCAGGGCCAGGGACAGCTGCACCTGCTCGGTCGGGCTGGCGGGGGTGCCCAGTCGGGTCACTTCCTGGTTCAGTGCTGCCGCCGGCATCATGCGCACCCGCTGTGCGTAGGCCAGCACGCGGGTAACGGCGTCGGTCGTGGACGGTGTTGCCGTGCGCGGCGGTGGTGTCAGGGGCGGGTTGGCCGCGGGGGCGGCCGCTACCGGGGGCATCACGCTGGCGCCCGTCGCTGCGGCCGCCAAGGTGCCCGCCGGTCCGGCGCAACCGGCCAGCAGCAGCGTCGCAGCGAGGGTCGCCAGCAAGGCGTTGTGCATCAACTCCAGGGCAGGGCGCGCGGGAAGGTCAGGATTTGAAAACATGGGGAAACTCGATTCTGAAGTGTGCGCCCGGCTGGTCTGCCAGCAACTCGATGCGACCGCCGTGTGCGGCCATGTATTCGTGAACGATGGACAAACCAATGCCGCTGCCCCGCACCAGGTCGATCGGCTGGCGCTCGCCACGATAAAACGGTTCGAAAATGCGCTCGCGATCGGCCGTGGCCACGCCGACGCCCTGGTCGTGGATGTCGAGGCGAACCAGGTCCGGCAGCGTACTGAGCTCCAGCCGTATCAGGCCTTTGAGCGGTGAGTAGCGGATGGCGTTGGACAGCAGGTTGGCCACCACCGTACCGATTTTTTCGGGGTCCAGCGCGACCAGAAGTCGCTCGCCGACCACGGTGACCGACAGATCGTGCGCACGCCATTGCAGACGCTGCGCGTCGACCTGTGTTTCTACCAATTCCAGCAGATCGGTGGTTTTTCGGTGCAATTGGCGCGCCTCAAAAGCCGCCGCGTTGAAGCGCAGCAGGTCTTCAATCTGACTCTGCAAGACGCTGGTGTTGTGGCGCAGGATTTGCGCGATTTCACGCTGGTCCTGGTTCAACTCGCCGGCCACGCCGTCCTCAAGCAGGGAGACCCCTTCGCGCATCGAGGCCAGCGGGGTTTTGAGTTCATGCGAAATATGGCGCAAGAACCGTGATTTGTCGGCGTCCAGTTCCACCAGGCGCAGGCGCAGCCAGTTCAGCCGCTGCCCGACCAGGGCCAGGTCGGCCGGCCCCCGGATGGCAATGGTCTGATCGAGCCGGTTTTCGCCGAGGCCCACGATGGCATTTTCCAACCGCTTCAGCGGCACCGTGAACCAGATGCCGAAAGCCAAGGCCATGGCGACCGCGAGCACGATAGCCCAGGTGACTTGCTGCGCCAGATGGCGCCGGCTGTCTTCGAGCTTGGTTTCCAGCGAGGTGTTGCGCAGCTGGATGGTTTGTTGCACCTGCACCGCGATGGCAGAATTAACCTCCTCCAGTTCGCGAAATTCCTGCGTCAGCTGGCGCTCCCGCTCCAGCGCGGTGTCGGGCGGGCCGATCAGCAAACCGTCAATGGTTTGCAATTGCGCGCGCCAGCGCCGCTCACTGTCCCTGGGCAGGCCTTGTGCCGCCAGGCTGGCCAGCAGTTTGCTGGCCTCGCGCGCCTCGTCGGCAAAGCGCACCCGCAACACGCGGTCGTCCAGCACCACCGACTGGCGCGAGGTGCGTTCCATCGACACGCTGCGCTCGCTCAGCGACTGGGCCCAGCGGCTGAGCTCCAGCGAGCGGGACGCGCCATCGCGGCTTTCCAGCGTGAGTTCTTCCAGTGTGAACAGGGCGCGCAACGAGGCCGCGCCTAACAAGGCGGCAATCAGCAAAAAAGCGATAACCAGAAGCTGACGAAAGGAAAATCGCTGCAGCATGATCAAGAGGCCACGGGTGACATAACGGCTAACGCGACTCAAATCGTCGCGGCAGCGCCCTGGGCCAGCACCTCGCCGCGCAGCGAGCGTTGCGTCGCCTCGGTGATGGTGATCTCCAGCATCTGGCTGACCAGGCGCGGCTGGCCCTTGAAATTCACCACGCGGTTCCACTCGGTGCGCCCCATCAGTTCGGCTGGGTCCTTGCGCGAGACCCCTTCGACCAGAATGCGCTGCACCGTGCCGAGCCGGTTGGCGCTGATGGCCCGCACGCTGTCATCCAGACTGGCCTGCAGGCGCTTGAGCTTGACTTCGTGCGGCGTGTCGTCATGCAAGTTGGCGGCCGGCGTCCCGGGGCGCGGGCTGAAGATGAAGCTGAAGGAGGTGTCGTAACCGACGTCGTCAATCAGCTTCATCATCTTGTTGAAGTCGTCTTCGGTTTCGCCCGGAAAGCCGACGATGAAATCGCTGCTCATGGCCAGATCGGGCCGGATCGCGCGCAGCTTGCGCACGGTCGATGTGTATTCCATCGCGGTGTAGCCGCGTTTCATCGCCATCAGGATGCGGTCCGAGCCGTGTTGCACCGGCAGATGCAGGTGGTTCACCAACTTGGGGATCTTGGCGTAAGCCGCTATCAGGGCCGGCGTGAACTCGTTCGGGTGGCTGGTCATGTAGCGGATGCGCTGGATGCCGGGAATGTCGGCCACGTATTCCAGCAGGGTGGCGAAGTCGGCCATTTCGCTGGACGGCGATAGCGCGTCGCTGACGATGCGGGCGCGGTAGGCGTTGACGTTTTGCCCCAAGAGCGTGACTTCTTTCACGCCCTGATCGGCCAGCCCGGCCACTTCGACCAGCACGTCCTCGAACGGGCGCGACACTTCTTCGCCCCGGGTGTAGGGCACGACGCAGTAGCTGCAGTACTTGGAGCAGCCTTCCATGATGCTGACAAAAGCGGTGGCGCCTTCCACCCGAGCCGGCGGCAGGTGGTCGAACTTTTCGATTTCGTTCATTTGGCAGCCGAAGGTTTTGATAAAGACTTTTTTGCGCATGGAGAATTTCAATTTAAATGCTATTTTTTATATAGCTAATCGCGCTTGATATACGGGAGCTAGAGCCTGATTAGACATAAATCAGGCAGGGTGATGTCGACGCTACTGCTTGGGGTACTTGGGCAACTGGTCAAACGGGTTTTCCCATCATCGGTTTTGGGCTTGTCGGCGTCCGAACCAAAGATGAAATTCGTCGCAACCTCCAGACCGGAACGCTCTGTGCGTGTTCCTTCCGGGCTAAGAATCCACGCTTCGGAAATCAGGCCTTGCCTATCGCGTACATAGTTGACCAGCACGCTGCTCCCGACCAGCGCACCGGACATGACCAGCAAAGTCAATAGACGGACGTGAGGCAGAGGCAGGCAGCGGTTCATGGTGTTCATCCAGAGGCTGAGGATTGGGGAAATGAATTCAGGTTGACGGAGGACAACCCATGTGAAATTCATTGTAAATTAATAGCTTGCGTCATTTTTTTTGAGCGGCGCACCAACAAAAAAACCCGTATCAACGAGGGCTGATGCGGGTTCTGGAAAACTTGATGGTATGGGTGGAAGTGGTGATGGTGGAACGCTAAGCCTCCCTGGCGAGCCCCGCCATGCTTGGCGTGACCTGGCTTTAACGCTGAAAAAATTATGACCGCACATTGCCCAGGCGGGCAGACAGCCGTTCGCCGGCATCGCGCAGGATGCGCGCCAGGTTGCCTTGCACCGACAAGTCCATCGTCGACGTTGGCGCGATGGCTGCAATGACCAAGGCAAGCTTGCCAAAGCCATCAAACACCGGCACGGCCATGGCACTGATGCCGGCAATCAGTTCATCGCGCACCACGCAGATTCCTGACGCGCGAACGTCTGCCATCTCCGCGATAAACACGGGGTCACGCAGTACCGATTCCAACCCTTGCGTTGCGAGTGCACGCGCTACGGTGGCCGGATCGGCGAATGCGGAAAACACCTTGCCCGTACCGGTATGGCGCAGCGAGGCGGGCATGCCATGGCGCATGCTGATGTTCACCTGGCTGGGTCCCTCTTCCACCCGCACAATGACCGGACCATTGGCACCCCATACCGCTGCAGACACAGTGCAACCGGCAGCCACCGCCAGATGCGGCAACTCGGCCATGGCCAGACGCACCGGGTCCACTTGTTGCAGGCTGATGAGCCCCAGCTGTACCGCCAGCGACCCCAGGCCGTACTGGCCACTCAGTTCGTCGCGCTCAATCAGGCCCAGTTTGCCAAAGCTCACCAAGTAGGGGTGGGCTTTGGCGGGCGTCATGCCGGCTTCACGGGCGAGGTCTTTCAGTGCCATGGCGCGGCCAGTCTGGGCCAGGGCCTTGAGCAACTGTCCGCCCACTTCGATGCTCTGGATTCCGCGCGAAGTGCGCTCAGGCTCCTCGCCAATGGCTGTCTCTGAGTGCTCGGTTCGGGTTGCTTTCATGTTGCCATTGTCACCCCGCACACGACACATTACCTTGCAGCAGGGTTTTCACCTACGCAAATGCATTTGACTAAAGCGAACTTCAAACAGAAAATTTGCCTA
>JBIIVZ010000132.1:0-6345 GCA_044339175.1 Roseateles sp. | reverse complement strand
GCACGCCAGATGCTGCGGCATTTGAATATCCCGGTGGTGTCCGAATGCTTGTTTGGCGTCGGCCATCGACAGGTTATTTTTGATGTCAGTCGTGGCGATGTCTGGTCGTGCCAGATCGAACCCAGTCAAGCTTGAATTTTCCCTGAGAACAATTTGTGGCCCAAATCAAAGTCATGGTGGTGGACGATTCGGCGGTCGTGCGCCAAGTGGTGTCGGCGCTGCTGCAAGCCGACCCTGACATCGAGGTGCTCTGCGCGGTGGCCGACCCCTTCCTGGCGATGGCGCGCATGAAGACGCAGTGGCCCGACGTGATCGTGCTCGACATTGAAATGCCGCGCATGGACGGCATCACCTTCTTGAAGAAAATCATGGCCGAGCGGCCCACGCCGGTGGTGATCTGCTCGACCCTGACCGAGCAGGGCGCGCAAACCACGATGGCCGCGCTGTCGGCCGGCGCGGTCAGCATCATCACCAAGCCCAAGATCGGCCTCAAACAGTTTTTGCTCGATGCGTCCGATGACCTGGCCTATGCCGTCAAGGCCGCCGCCCGGGCCAACTTGGCCCGCTTGCGCGTGGTGCAGAAGCTGAACGCCGACGTGGTGTTGGCGGCCCCCGACAACCGCACGGCGATGATGCTGACCACCGAGCAGGTGGTGGCGCTGGGCACCTCGACCGGCGGCACGCAGGCGCTGGAGTGCGTGTTGCGCAGATTGCCGCGGGTGTGCCCCGGCATCGTCATCGTCCAGCACATGCCCGAGAAGTTCACCGCCGAGTTTGCCAATCGCTTGAACGGCCTGTGCCAGATCGAAGTGAAGGAAGCGCAAAACAACGACCGCGTGTTGCCCGGTCGGGCCTTGATCGCGCCGGGCGGCAAGCACACGCTGCTGCGCCGCACCGGGGCCCAGTATTTTGTCGAGGTGACCGATGGGCCGCTGGTCAACCGGCACCGCCCCTCGGTCGATGTGTTGTTCCGCTCGGTGGCCAAAGCGGCCGGTGCGAATGCACTGGGCATCATCATGACCGGCATGGGCGACGACGGTGCCAGCGGCCTGCTGGAGATGCGCCGGGCCGGTGCCCGCACACTGGCGCAGGACGAGGACAGCTGCGTGGTCTACGGCATGCCCAAAGAGGCAGTCAAGCGCGGAGCCGTCGAGCGCAGCGTCCCCCTCGCCGCCATCAGCCAAGAAATCATGGCGCAGTTTTCCCGGCGCTGAGATCGCCAGCGCCGAATGGATACTTGAGCACGCGAGACTCGAGAGGTGGCCGGTGTCAGCAGCCAATGAAGGCACGGGGTTGGCACAACCAAGCGCTGCTGCGGCACGGCCGTACGCGGGTCGCGACCCGCCCTACGCAAATCTCACCCGCTCAGCGCTTTGGCATCTGCCTGGCCACCTGGCTCTTCTTGACGGTGGCGGCAATGACGGCGCGGCCGCCGGTGGCGCGGCCGGATTTGGTGGACTTGTTCGGGGCTTTCACGACGGCGACGCGGCGCGGCGCTTCGGCGGGCATGTAGACCACGATCCGTTGGCCGGCCTTGAAGCGGGCTTGGCTGCCGACCTTGTTCCACTGCGCCACCTGAGCCGTGCTGACCCGGTAGCGGGCGGCCACGCTGGCCACCGTGTCGGCTTTGCCGGCGCGCAAGCTCAGCTGCCGCAGTGCGGCGGCAGGCGGCCGATCAGGAGCCAAGTTCATGCTGGCGTTGTCGGCCAGGTGCTCGGACACATCGTCCATGCGGTGGGCGCTGCGCAGCACCAGCAGCGTCGAGCCCTGCTTGACGAGCATGCGCGGCGGGATCAGGTTGATCTCGCGCAGCGCCGTTTCGTCCATGCCGACTTGGCGGGCGGCCTCGGCCGAGTTCATCGTGCGCGGCACCACCCAAGCGGTCCAGGTGGCCAGCGGGCCTCGGTGGGCGGCCAAGTTGGTGACAAAGGCGCTGGCGTTGTCGTAAGGCAAGAGTACCTGCGTCATGCGCGCCGCCAGCATCACCGGCTTGTTCATTTGCGGGTTGAACTGCTTGAACGCTTCGGGGCTGATGCCGGCCAAGCGAGCGGCCACGTCAACGTCCATGTCCCGGTCGATGCCGACGCTGAGGAAGTACGGGTGGTTGGCCATGGGCGGCAGTGCCAGCGCGTAGTTCTGCGGTGCCAGCACGATGTTCTTCACCGCTTGCAGCTTGGGGATGTAGTAGCGCGTCTCATCCGGCATGCGCAGGCTTTCGTAGTCGGTCGGCAGACCGGCCCGCTGATTGCGCTCGATGGCTTTTTGCACGTTGCCCTGGCCCCAGTTGTAGGCCGCCAGCGCCAAGTGCCAGT
Source organism: Roseateles sp. (assembly GCA_044339175.1). Lineage (GTDB taxonomy): Bacteria > Pseudomonadota > Gammaproteobacteria > Burkholderiales > Burkholderiaceae_C > Paucibacter_A. Next base: position 4,033 of record JBIIVZ010000132.1, on the reverse strand, counting down.
CGCCGAACTTCTTGTTCAGTTTCTCCAGGTAATCGAGCGCGGCGCGGGTCGAGGCCAGCACATCGCGGCGGTCGTCGCCGAAGATGTTCTGCTTCAGGTCGAAATCCCGCCCTGTGGCCGGCACAAATTGCCACATGCCGGCAGCCTTGGCCGTCGACATCGCTTGCGGGTTGAAGGCGCTCTCGATGAACGGCAGCAGCGCCAACTCGCTGGGCATGCCGCGCTTTTCGACTTCTTCGATGATGTGATACAGGTAGCGACCGCCGCGCTCCGCCATGCGCTGCACATAGTCGGGGCGGGCGCTGTACCAGGCCTCGGCGCGTCGCACGCCGTCGTTGTCGAGGTCTTGCATGCTGAAGCCGGCGCGCATGCGCACCCACAGATCGGTTTGCGCCAACGGCTCGTTCAGATCCACCACCGTACCCGGGCGCAAGCTGTCTTCCAGCAGGATCAGCGGGGTCAGCCGGACCGGTTCGACGGCGCTGGGTGTCAGGGTCAGCGCCACCGCCACCGCCACCGTTGCAGCAGGCGTCTCGCTCCGGCTGTGATTCAGCACGTTGCGTTTGCTCGCGGTGGCCGGTTCTTGCAAGCTGGTGGTGCTGGCGCAAGCACCCAGCAAGCAGGACATCATCAACAAACTCAGGCGGCTGCGAGTGCCGCAGAACAGAGTTTGAGGGGGGAGTTTTTGATCTGCTGAACTCATCAGAATTGATTCTTCCATTGCCGCAACGCGGCAAGAACGGCCACGGCGTCGCCGCTGTAGTCGGGGGCTGTGGGGGGCTTCAGGCCGGCGGGGAGTTCGGCTGTCACGGCTTCAATGACGGCGGGCTCGGTACAGCGCAGAAAGGGGTTGACTTGCCGTTCCAGCGCGATGCTGGAGGGCAGGGTGGGCAGCAATTGCCGGCGCTGGCCTTCGCACCAGGCGACATAGTCAGTCAGCGCTTGGTTGGCGGGTTCGATCGCTTGGGCAAAACGCAGGTTGGACAAGGTGTACTCGTGTGCACAACAAACTCGCGTGTCGCCGGGCAAGGCGGCCAAGCGCTGCAGCGAGGCATGCATTTGTGCCGGCGTGCCTTCAAACAAGCGGCCGCAGCCGCCGGAGAACAGCGTGTCGCCGCAGAACAGAATCGGGGTACCGCCGCCGCTGGGCTGTTCCAGAAAGAAGGCGATGTGGCCGGACGTATGGCCGGGCACGTCGATGACGCTGAAGCGCTGGCCCAGCAGTTCGACGACATCGCCGGCTTCGCAAGGCAGGCACGGCTGGGGTATGGTTTCGAAGGCCGGGCCGTAGACAGGGCCGTCCAGGTGGGGCCGCAAGGCGTCCAGGCCGCCCACATGGTCGGCGTGATGATGGGTCACTAGAATCCCGGCCAGACGCAGGCCGCGTGCCTTCAAGGCCAACAGCACCGGGGCGGCGTCACCCGGATCGACCACCAGGGCGTCGTGCCCGTCATGCAACAACCAGATGTAGTTGTCCGAAAACGCGGCAATCGCCTCCAGCTTCATGCCGGCAGCCCTATCAGTCCCGTTCCCACGCGGTAATCCATGCAGCAGCACTCATGAAAATCGAAGCGCCGAGTATAGAGTTGCCCGCCTGGCTGAAAACGCCGCCCGGCCGTTATCTGCTGGCCTGGGAACAGGCGCAAATAGATGCAGCGGTGGCCGACCTGTTCGGCTTCCACGCGCTGCAGCTCGGCTGGCCCGCCCTGCAGGGCCTGCGCACCAACCGCATGCAGCATCGCTGGTTGGCGCTGGCACAAGCCCCGCAGGGCGGGCCGCCGCCCTCGGCTTCGGCCGATTTACCCACCTCGCCGGCCGCCTTGGCCCCCGTCAGCGTCGCGCTGCACTGTGAGTTCGATGCGTTGCCGTTCGAGAGCAACAGCCTGGATCTGGTCGTGCTGCCGCACGCGCTGGAGCTCTCAAACGACCCGCATCAAACGCTGCGCGAGGTCGAGCGGGTGCTGCGGCCCGAGGGGCGGGTGGTGATTCTGGGCCTGAATCCGGTCAGTCTGTGGGGGCTGAGGCAGAATCTCGGGCGGCTGACGCTGGGTCAGCCGCACAGCTTTTTGCCGTTGGCCGGCGATGCCATCGGCTACTGGCGCTTGCGTGACTGGCTGCGTTTGCTCAACCTGGAGGTGGAGGGCGCGCGCTTTGGTTGCTACAGCCCACCGCTGCGCTCCGACGCTTGGCTGCAGCGCTGGGCTTGGGTGGAGGGCGTCGGCGGGCGCTGGTGGCCGGTGCTGGGCGCGGCCTATTTCATCGTGGCGGTCAAGCGGGTGCGCGGCATGCGCTTGCTGGGTCTGGCACGCCCGCACAAAGCCAAGGCAAACACAGCCCCAGTGATCGCGCTACATCAACAATCTCGAAAAGATCAATGACTCAAACCCTCAACGCCGCCAGCCCGTCCTCCAACTCGACAGCCTCCAGCGCGACGACCGCCACGCCAGCCCTCAAGCCCGCCGTCACCATCTACACCGACGGTGCCTGCAAGGGCAACCCCGGCCCGGGCGGCTGGGGGGCTTGGCTGAGTAGCGCCGGGCATGAAAAAGACCTGTTCGGCGGTGCCGCCAACACCACCAACAACCGCATGGAGCTGACCGCGCCGATCGAGGCCCTGGCGTCGCTGAAGCGCACTTGCGCCATCACCATCTACACCGACAGCGAATATGTCCGCAAGGGCATGACCGAGTGGATCAGCGGCTGGCAGCGGCGCGGCTGGAAGACGGCCGACAACAAGCCGGTCAAGAACGCCGACCTGTGGCAGCGGCTGGACGCGCTATGCAAGCTGCACCAAGTCGAGTGGCGCTGGGTCAAGGGCCATTCCGGCGACCCTGGCAATGAGCGCGCCGACGCTTTGGCCAACAAGGGCGTGGCCTCCGCCCCGCGTTGAGCGCGCGTCAAGACCCGCACGCTCTTCCGGCCACGTAGGGCGGGTCAAGACCCGCGGGCTCCGCCGGCAACCCTCACTCTTTCCGGGCCGTGGAGGCCCACATCCGCCAGTGAAGCCTCTCACCGCGTAGCTTGTCTCCTGGGTTCGGCATTTTTCTTGAACTGCCGCTAGAGTCCGCCCTCGGAGATACGCATGAACATCAAAAAAACACAGACCGTGATCGCTTTGCTGGCCCTGGCTGGCCTGAGTGGTGCCGCTTATTGGTGGCAGCATCACGGCGCGGCCGCGCCAGGCGCTGCAGCCAAGGCGGCTGCCGGTGGGCCAGCGAAAGCCGCAGCGAACGGCCCGGTGCCGGTGGAGGTGGGTCGGGTGGTGCTGACCACCTTGGCCGAAGACGCGCAAGCGGTCGGCGCTTTGCGGGCCCGGCAGTCGTCGCTGCTGCGCCCTGAGGTCAGCGGGCGCATCGTCAAGCTGGGGTTTACCGACGGTCAGGCGGTGCGGCGTGGCCAACTGCTGGTGCAACTGGATGACGGCTTGCAAGCCGCCCAGCTCCAGCAAGCGCAGGCGCAGGCCAACATCGCCAGCACGCAGCTGCAGCGCAACCGCGAATTGCTGGCGCAGAACTTTGTCAGCGCCAGCGTGGTGGATCAGGCCCTGGCCGCGCTGGAAGTGGCGCAGGCCCAAGTGGCGGTGAACCGCGCGCAACTGGCGCGCATGCAGGTGCTGGCACCGTTTGACGGCGTGGCCGGTATTCGCCTGGTCAACCTGGGCGACTATGTGAAGGACGGCAGCGACCTGGTCAGCGTCGAAGATGCGTCCAGCATGTGGGTGGACTTTCGGCTGCCCGAGCGCTATGTGCCGCAGTTGAAGCTTGGGCAGGCCGTCGAGCTGGCGCTGGATGCCTTGCCGACGCGCAAGTTCACCGCCCGCATCGAGGCCTTCGACACCCAGCTGGAGTCGAACGGCCGCTCGCTGCTGGTGCGGGCCAAGTTGCAGGGCAGCACGGCCGAGCTGCGTTCCGGCCTGTTTGCCCGTGTGCGGGTCGTGTTTGCACTGCGCCAAAACGCGCTGGTCGTGCCGGAGGAAGCTTTGGTGCCGCAGGGCGGCAAGCAATACATCGTCAAGGTGGTGGAGGGCGGCGGC